>PHBS01000075.1:11169-29960 GCA_002841995.1 Chloroflexi bacterium HGW-Chloroflexi-8 | reverse complement strand
GTTTGTATTTCGGGGCGTCATCCAGAGTGCGTATCAGAAATATTTCTCTCCTTTTAAGGCGATCCTTATCGCAAGCTTATTGTTCGCTTTATTTCATTTACGTTTACAGGGGTTTGCAGGTCTTATACCGATCGCCCTGGTTCTCGGTTTCACCTACTGGAGAACTCGTTCAATCCTTGCCAGTATGATGGTGCACTTCGCCAATAATTTATTTTCAGTGATTGTATTAATTCAAGCCGGATTATTCCCGAATTATCATCTTCCTTTTCCTTCCCTTCAGGCATCAGCCTTTGGGATCTTTTTACTGGTTGTAGGTTTGATGCTCCTGATTCGAATAACACCGACACCTGAACCAGAATCAAAAATTAATGACATCCCAACTCAAAAAAAACGAATTATTGCCTGGTGGCCAATCATTGGCGCAACTTTTATTTTTATGGTCTCAGCTGCCCTGGAAATCATCAATAGCAGCCCGATCAATTATTTACCCCTTTCAACTGATCAAATGCCCGGTGATGTAAACCTGAGCTATGAATTAAGGCATAAAGGGGATGAATTGATCGGCACAGCCAGCTGTCAATTTTCGTCAGGCGTTGATTCAATCCAACTGATGTGCCAACGCTCCAGTGAGGCTTTTGAAGTTCAAACCGGCAACAGCTATTTTTCTTCATTGGCTGGATCAACCGAAATGGAAGCGCAGTGGAAAAAGAGCGACCTTGCCATAATTTCCCTGAAGCAAATTGATAAGACTGAGAGTTTTAGCAACCAATGGGAGATTCGTCCAATTAACGATGAGTCCCGGGTGATTGTGACCAATTCCCGGGGATTTGAAGAACAATTCGATTTTCCCTCAAATACCCTTGTCACAGAAGAATGGCCTTTTCGCCTAATGGGTTTACCATTTGACACCCAAAACACCTGGATTTCCGCCTATTTGGAGCCTTTTGGATGGCGAGAAAAATCACAGGACAATGGTCCTGTTTTAAAAACAAATTTCCTGATTCAAAGTTCTAAAGAGACAATTAAAGTCCCTGCTGGTGAGTTTGAAACGTGGAAAGTACAATTGATGAACGGTCAGGCTGCCTGGTACACAGTCGATTCACCGCATATTCCAGTCAAAATTCAAGGCAATGTCTTTGATTTTTATCTGCTGGAACAAAATTAAGTTAAGTTCCCCAATCACGCATGTATAAAAAGTCATAACCAACGGTGCGATTATTCAGCTTGCAAATCGGCGGCATAATTCGTTTGAACTGATTTTTCATGATTCTTTTGACCACAGCATTTACAAAAGAAGACTCAAAACCCGATTCAATGCATTCCTGAGGGGTATAGCGTTCATCAACAAGCAAGTACAAAAGCTGATCGACTTCTGCATAGGTAAATCCCAGATCCCCTTCATCTGTCTGCCCAGCCCATAGATCGGCGGAAGGCGGTTTTGAAATCACCGATTCCGGCACACCTAAATCCCGGGACAATTGGCGTACTTGGGTTTTATACAAATCCCCGATTGGATTTAATGCACAGGCAGAATCGCCATACAAGGTCGAATAACCCAACAATATTTCTGTTTTGTTGCCAGTACCGACGACTAAACCATTAAATGCTGCCGATTGATCATAAAGCACAACCATGCGTGCACGAGCCATAATGTTCCCTTTACGAATGGAATCCATATCCTCAAAACGATTTATCAACGGATCAACCATTTCTGTAATGGGAATGGTCATGCTATTAACACCAGTGGATTCAATGACCTTTTGAGCATCATCCAAAGAATCCTGCGCGGATGTTCGATAGGGCATCCGCACAGCCAGGACATTTTCAGGACCGAGCGCTTCAGCAGCCAGGAAGCAGGATAGAGCAGAATCCACCCCTCCTGAAAGACCCAGAACTGCGTGCTGAAAACCAACCCGCGTAATTTCACTACGAATAAAGTTCGTTAAAATTTTGCTGGCAAGCTGTGAATTGACTTTCAAATCAACCATTTTTCCTCTTTTTACCGCCCAGCTGGTCGGTTACCCTGGCTTAAAATTCGGGTTAATTCCCGCTCAACCAATGCTGTGCGTTCATCGCGTAGTAAGGGAAGTCGCACCCTGGTTCGGTGAAGCTGATTTAAATCCACTTCACAAATTAATAGTGCCTCTTCCTGTTGAGGTGCACGAGCCAAAACATTTCCATTTGGATCATACACCATCGATCCACCCCAAAAATGTAAACCATCTTCATATCCAACGCGATTTGTGTGTGCAACAAAAGTCGTAAACAAGCTTGCATAAGCACGATTGATGTGATCAACCCACCTGGCAGAATCCAATTGTGGCTCCTGCGTAAGTCCGCGTCCTGGAGAAGCGGAGGTAAATAACATGATGTCAGCGCCATCCTGCCATAGAAGATAAGGTAATGATGCATGCCAGAAGTCTTCGCAAACTAAAAGACCTACCCGGCCAAACCGGGTATCAAATGCACGAACCTGATCACCCCAGGCAAAAAATCGGCCCTCATCAAATAATCCATAAGTTGGTAAATAAATTTTTTGATGCACATGCAAAACTTCACCTGCAGAGAGGTAGGCAGAGGCAATATAAAAGCGATTTCTTTCATCTTCCTGCACAAAACCAACTACCAAATCCAGACGACGGCTTGCTTCTATCAACTTTTTGAAAAGAGGATCAGTAATATTTGGACGCATTGATACCGTCGGAACCAAATCCTGCAAAAAATAACCCGTCATGGATAATTCTGGAAAAACAAGTAAATCGACATTTTGACTGCAAGCTTCATCGATCACCTGCAAATGTTTATCCAAATTTGCTTTAACGCCACCTAATACTGTATTGATCTGCGATAACGCTAGTTTACATTTCATATCCACCTTAAATTTCAGAATGAATCGAAAGTTCTTCCTTTTATTGCGTAAAATTGGTAATGGGTCTATTTATTCTGATTATATCTTTAAACAATGTCTTTCTTTTGAGGAGTGGTTCTCAATAATATGACCAGTACAAAATAGATGATTGAGATGACCAAAATCAGGATTGCTGCCCAAATGTCAACCGGTTGCCCTAGCCAATGAGGGCGAGGATCTGATCGGAAAAAAGAAAAGATCAAGGTATGGATTGAAAAAACCAGCCATGTGACTGCAGAGTAAAATCCCACAAATTTAGATTGGATTTTTTTGTCAAATACCAGGTACAAAAGAAATAAAACAATCGCAGCCACCCATTGGTTTGGGAACCGGCTGGCGTATACACCACGCTCATTAACCACAGCTGGAAAATAAAACTCTGGCGATATTTCCACGCCATACCCAGAACCCGTTGAAATACAAGCCAGCCAAGTCATGATCACGATAGGTAATAATAACGGCGAAAGTTGATCAGCTAACTCACGAATATCCATTTTACGAATGATGGCAATCATGCCAATAGCGACCCATGCCCCAAAGATTGCACCAGGCCATATCAGACCACCGTCCCATATCTGAATAGCTTTCCACCCCATTACCTTAATATAGCCAGGCTGCCAAAAAAAGAAACCAATTCGCGAACCAATCAAAGCACAAGCCAGGACTCCCAATGCGGAATAAGCCGTTCGAATAACCTGGTTGCCGAGGTTATTCTGTGAAACCCTCCACATGCCAAAAGTAGCGCCAATGCCTAAGAATAGTGTGTAAAGATTCATACTTTGCGATTATCGCAGCCAAATAAAGAAAAGTCAACGGGGAATGATACGGGGATTGGAAATGGAGAACTTCGCATCATGACAATTCAATTTGTGAGATCATTTGAATTTTTGGAAGAATAAAGTTAAATTTGTTCGCGGTAAAAAAATCAAATGAATACCACCATATATACGTATCAGAACTGGTCTCCCCCCTTATGTACCAGTGCTCAAAAAAAACAAAATAAAATCGAAATTTATGGAGACTAAACCAAACATTAAAATAACATTAGAAATGTTAAAAAAAGTCCCAATTAGTTTTTTCTAGAAATAATTTTTTTTTACCTTTTTTTGTCGACCTTTTCGAGTTCACCCTTGAATCTTGCTGACTCGATTTTGTCATTTTTGAGTCTTGATTTGTGAATTTTGAGTCAAATTGGTTTGTTTTTGTGCTTTTTTGACTCATTTTTCGTTTTCGGAAACCGAAGAAATGGCATGGGGTTTTTTCTTCCGATAATTATCGATTTTTAAATTTTATAGAAAAATTATTTTATGAATCTTGTAATGCAATATTAATTCCATTTTGAAACAAATTTAAGGTTATCGGATCCAGACAAAATCAAGTTTTACGAACATTGGACGAAAGAAAAAGGAAACCCACTTGCCGTTTACGGTTCGTGGGTTCTAGCAAAATATTAATTTACATTTATTCGTATTTCAATGCCATTACAGGTTCTAGAGTTGCCGCCCGTAAGGCCGGGTAAAGACCGGATAAAAATCCCACCATTGTAGCAAAGATTATCGCAAACAATAAAAGCCAGGTTGGTGTCACTGCAGAAAGACCTGAACCCAACATACCCTGCTGAGCCTGGCTGGCCAGATATTGCATGGCAAAAACATTCAGAATTTTACTTCCACCCCAACCAAACAGAACCCCTCCAAGACCACCCAGCAGCCCAATTCCAGCGGCTTCACCAAGGAAAATTGTCAAGACGTCCTTATTCGTTGCGCCAATCGCTTTCATCAACCCGATTTCTCGTGTCCGCTCCAGAATTGCCATGGTCATTGTGTTGGCAATTCCGATAGCTGCCACCAATAGTGCTATTGCCCCGATACCGCCAAAGATGATTTGCAAAATGGTAAAGAAGCTATTAATGCCCTCAACTGTACTTTGAGGTGAATACGCCATAAACCCAAGTTCATTGATTTGATTTGTAATATCAACAACAACTTCAGGAGATTCTGCTCGCACAATTACATTATTGTAACCATCTTTGTTTCTGTTAATTCGCTTCCCGTTATTGAACCACTCATTCCAGGTCGTTAAATCTTCCATGGTGACAAAAACACTTCCATCGGCTTCATTTCGCATTTCCTGTAAAACGCCAACGATCTGTAACGTGATGGTTTTCTTAACTTCCTGCCCATCATTCGTCCATTTCGATAAAACAAGTTTTACACGTTGATCCATCAATTCGGGTGGAACAGGCGGTTCCTGCCCTGGGCGAATTTTTGGGTCATAAAAGTTATTGACGACCCAGCTTCCAACAATGGCTGTGCCCTTTCTTAACTCGAGCGTGCCCTGACCGGACAGATAGCCCATATCATCCAGATCGCTACCGGCAATTCCCATAATGTTCGTCCAGGCTTCAAGAGTGCCTGCTTTCATGACTGCAGATCCCATCAAATAATCACGAGGAATCACTTTTTGAACGCCAGGAATGAGCGCAATATCAGCCAAAGCGCTGGTTGTTAATAACTTCTGATTGCTGACAGTTCCACCACCACCACCACCGCCTCCACCACCAATTTTTGCTTCGACCATCATGGCTTCGCCGTAATTTGGGTAAACTTCAATTCGACTGAGATCGTTAATACCCCAAAGATTACTGGTTGCGCTTTTCTGAAGGCCAATTGCCAGAGACACAAGTAAAACAACGGCTGCCGTGCCAATAACAACTCCAATGGCAGTGAGCGCCACCCGCCCTTTACGACGGTTGAGATTTTCAATAATCAGGCTAAACAAATCCCAAAAACGCATACCATTATCCTTTTCCAGAAGGAAGAGGTTTTACCTGAATCTCTTCCTGGGGAATTTCACCTTCATTTACTGGCATATTGCCATCTGTCCCTGGGGTAGATTTACCGCTGCCCAATCCAAATAAACCCTTAATGAACCGAATTATTTTCTGTGTCAGGGTTTCGGGTTGTTCAACAACAGGAACATCACCTTCACCCGGGATTGGTTCATAAACAGGCATTGGGTCAACCTGTACGTTTAGAATTTGTTCGACGGTTCGCGGTTGATTAAAATCATCGTTGTAAGAAACGACCACTTTTATTTCTAATGGACCCTCTGTATACGGCATGGCCATCGCATCCAATGTAAAATAACCTCCCTGTTCCAGTGGTCCAACCAGGGCTACATTTTCAGTAATATCTGCACCTTCCGATGTTACTCGCAAGTTGCCAAGAACAGCTGTCGTTTTCCCAAGGTTCGTAATTTGTATTGGCAGTTGTGTCATCTGGCCAGCAATCAAAATGCCTGGATCGCGGTAAAAACCCAGCTCAACTTTTGGTAAAGAGTAGACCAGCAATGTGATCACCTGATCATCCACCACTCGATTGCCACTGCTATTCGTATAAACAAAAGAGATCTTAAAGGGATATGCGCCAGGGGTGGCAGACACATTAACAATCAGCTGAACTTGAGCGTCTCGAGCCTCTCCAATCAGCACTTTATCTAAATAAATCAAATTGGATGATCCGATGGGTGCGAAGTTACTCAAATCAGAACTTCCACCAGATACACCGCCTGTCGGTGTTCCGCTTCCATCAGAACTGGCACCGCCACCACCTAAAACCATGGTGACACCCTGAGCATCAACTGTGCCCATGTTTCGGATTTGCACTTTCAAATTAAAAATACTGCCGGGTTGCAAGGGATTAACATCCACTTCATATCCGCCCACAACCAACTGAGCACGTGGTTGAGAAGTTGGCGTAGCTGTGGCAGCAGCTGTATAAGTCCACTGTTTCAGATTGATGGTGATTGTAAATTTCTCTGTATATGCAGTACCTTCTGAATCGGTGTAGTTAATATTGACCACCACAATTCCGGAGGCAGCTCCCCATAAAGTTGAACTTGCTCGTAATGGCTGGCTGATGTCCGTAGCATCGCCAGAACCTAATGAATCAATCGACCGCACCCCTCCGGATTCAAGTGGCAAAAAATCCGTGCTATCAAAAGTAGCAATTAGATTATAGGCATTGCTGCCGCCATTATTCTTTACCCTCAATTTGAGTGTAAAATCATTCCCGGGGGTTACAGCATCACCATAACTATAGGAATTAATCACAATGAGAGGTCTTGAATACGATACTGGAGGTGTAGTGGGTGTAGCTGTGAGCGTTGGTGTCACCGGTGTTGCGGTCGGCAAGGGTTCAGGAGGTACTGTTGGAGATTCTGTAGCCGCAGGAGCAGGTGTCGTAGTATCAGTTTGACCTAAGACGGTATGACCAGGAATAGCTCCGACCACAAGCATTAAAATGACAAATAAAAACACGATGGATTTTGTAATTTTTTTCATATTGCTTCCTCTACCTCTTTTTCCTGTAATTCAAAGCTTGCCGCTGCCTCATATTCTGCTTCGCTGACGACCAGCCCATCTAATAAATAAATCATTTCACTTGCAAATTGGCGCATTCTTAAGTCATGCGTTACGACCACGATTGTGCGTCCTTCTTTGTTGAGAGCAGACAATAATTTCATGATGCTGTACCCGCTGGTGGTATCCAGGTTGCCTGTTGGCTCATCCGCCAGAATTAGCGGTGGATTATTGACCAGTGCACGGGCAATTGCCACACGCTGCTGCTGACCGCCCGAAAGCTCTGTGGGACGATGATGAGCACGATTCGCTAAGCCGACCTGGCTCAATAATATTGCAGCTCGTTTCTGTCGTTCCGCACCTTTGATACCCGCAAATCGCATTGGAAAGGTTACGTTTTGAAAAGCAGTCATACTGGAAATCAAATTGAATGATTGAAAAATAAAACCTACTTTTTTTCTTCGAAAAATTCCCAGATCGTTTTCATCCATCTTTTCCAGAGCGAGATCATCCACATGAATCGCGCCACTCGTCGCCCGATCCAGGCCACCCAATAGATATAGCAAGGTGCTTTTCCCTGATCCTGAGGGACCCATGATAACTGTAAAGGAACCTCTAAGAATATTTAAGTCAATACCCGCCAGGGCATGTACCTTTTGTTTGCCCATTACAAAGGTTTTTCGTAAATCCTGAATTTGAATGAAAGCTGCTTCGCTCATCTTAGAAGAACATTCCACCTGTGGACAACGTGCCTAATTGAGCACTAATTAATCCCGGCAAGGCTTTTAGCGCGAGGAATATTATGAAGGCAATGATGGTTGCCAACCAGGCTTTACCTGACTTTAACCCGGATATTTTCATCGCTCCTAGCCCCGCCAAAATGAATTGCCAGATTAAGTAAATGTCCATAAAAGATAAAAGAGCTGTCAAATACGCTGGAAGACCAGTCGTTCCAGCTTCCATAAATCCCGATAATCCGGGTTGGGTGATTAACTGTTTCGTCACTAAAACTGCAATGATTTGAACAATATCCCGAATCAAAAATGGCATACTCGCCCAAGCTACCACATTCAAGGCAGAACGGTTGCTGCTTCGGCTCCCATTTAATGTTAGTGAAAGATGCAGAATGCTGCCAAGTAAAAACCAGCCAATCCATATTCCAAGAATTTTTCCAAGCAATGGGAACACGATCGTTACGACAGGACTGGCACCCATACTTACAGCCTGATTAAACTGGTTTTGCTGTTCAGGGCTGTAGTATTCAAATCCTTCCGGAGTTGCCACATTTTGTGATACACCCCCTAAGATCGGGGCAGAAACCAGCACTAAAATTAAGGCTGACACCATCAAGATGCATAATGGGGCGATCCAGACAGCATACTCTTTTTCAGAAATTTCTTTCAGAGACTTGCCAGGTTTGAAAAAAATTGGGAAGAACCACTTTAATTGGAATTTTTTGGGCTTTTCTTCTTCCATGAAGGTTAAATCCAATTCAGACATATTGCTCCTCTTTAAAATTTCAACAAAAAATATAGGTCTATGAGATCATGTAAACAAGACGTAACGAATACCCGTAAAGTTCCAAAAAAGATGAAAATGAGTACAATCAATTCTGACGTTTATTCTCATTTGATCATACTCTTATTAGTGAAAAAATCAATGTCACCGTCGATTCCAGGATGACTTGTAATTTGATATTTCAATCTCAATTAAGATTTTCTGGACGATCCATATTCGAGGTTAAGCATGCAAATTAATATCGCATTAGAAGGAAAATACGAAAATCATTTTATCGTCTGGGCACTGGACTTCCCCGGTTGTTTTGGATATGGGGCTGATGAGCAGGAAGCGATTATCCATTTCCCGCAGGACTTTTTAGCCTATCAAAATTGGATCAATTTTAAGGCAGGTGCTCATTCCTGGGTGAGAGATATTAAGGATTTTGATATCCGGTTGGTGGAACGTTTTAACAATTATTATGTAAATGATCAAAATCAAGGGAAATTGATTTCTTCCTGGTTTCAAAATGACCAAAAACCCTTGAGCCACGTAGAAATTGAACAAGCACTGGAAATCCTGAAATGGTCACGTAAAGATTTTATGGATTTATGGAATTCAATACCGCCTGCAGCTATGAATATTAATTTTCCAGCGGAACGCTGGACGATTGCTGAAATCTTTAAACACGTCGCCAATGCGGAATGGTGGTATTTAGATCGTTTAGGGCAGGCGAAAAACAAAAGAAACGAGTTACCACAACACCCACTGGATAAATTGGCTGTTGTTCGCGAGAATCTTGTTGAGATTTTACCGGAGTATGAAGACATTGAATGGGTTCAAAAAGTTGAAGGTGAGATTTGGAGCCCGAGAAAATTGGTGCGAAGATCAATTTGGCATGAAAAAGACCATCTGGTCCATATTCAGAAATTAATCAGTCTGCTTTAGAAAAGAAAAACTCCCGAAGTCATTCTTGCTTCAGGAGTTCTCAGGGAGGAGAAATAACAAAACACTTGTTTTTCAAATTTTTGATTCTTTTCTTTTGTGGAATAAAAATCATTAATCCGCCTGCAAATTGATTAGTTTTCAGATTTAAAACTGACTAAACTTGCTGCGGTAAACATAACCCCAACCAGGGCTATTACAATATAGACGATTCCTGCCATGATAGACCTCCTATACAACAAAACAGGCTTTTTAATAACGGCGTAAGTGTCCTTTTCTTCATCAAAAAGGAACTTATATACAATAACACTTCAAAACCTGAAAAGCTTCGCCTGAAAGAAGGGGTTCTTTCTTACCTTGTGGCGGATTTTCGTCCCAACCTTTCGGTCAGGTAGAAAATTCTTCAGGTAAATTAATATACGTAATTCCATTCCAAAAAGTTCCAATTTTTTTGAAAATTGGATAGACTTTTCTTATTTATCCCCAATAAATTAGTAATTAATTTCTCGTGACAATATCAATGTGACCAGGGTTAGTAACCGCCCACTCTTTTTTAGCTTTTTCGGATCAACATTTTCAAATACATCCCGGACTGTATGCGCATTTTCGTCGGATCCATCCCAACTGATATACAGACTGGGAGCTTCCCGAGGTGCTCCTGTAGAAATGCCTTCGACTATACCGTAATGGGGACCACGCCCACGGGTCGTTGTCTTGATCCCCAGGCGTTTACCGGCATCCTGTACCAATTTCACCAGGCGATAGCTGGATTCAGCACCAATATTCACTGCTTTCCCTGATCCTGCGCCTACTCCACTAATTTCAATGATTTCATTGACTTCGAAATCGTTCAATTCCCGATAGGCATTCATAATATCCAAATACTTTAATGGCTCGCCACGATCGCCACCACTCCAGGCAACAAATATGATGGTTCGTTTGGGCGCATAGGGACTCTCTTTTAATAACCTGGCAAGCTCCAATAATGTGCCTACACCACTGGCATTATCATTTGCCCCCGAATATAAGACACCATCGGGTTGATCACCCAGGCCGTCATAATATGCACTGATCATCGTGACTTCGGTATCCATCGTGCTGCCTCTGTTACCCATCAAAGCGCCTTCTCCAGGCAAAACACCAATGGACATATTAATATTTTCAATTGCACTTTGATCCACGATGACCGAGCCTTGCACGCGAGCACCCAGGTCTGTAGTATAGATTTCGCCAGCCTTCAAATTGGCTGCTTCCCGATCAAGCACATCCAGGCTACTATTAGCAGTCATCAGCAGTAAATTAGCAGTCTCTTCATTAATCCAGAATGTGAGCCGCTCTTCAGTACGCCAAAACGTCAGATAGTATAGTTTCTTCTGTTGCAGCGAAATTTCATTATCTGCAACCACCAGGATTAATCCGGCTGTTTTCAAACCAGGACGTCCATAATCTTTTTCGCGGATCAAAACAGCTTTATCCGACAACAACAATGCGCTGATCGCAGACAATTCCTTTTTCTCGTCACCAGATGCAGGTCCAATCGCCAACCCGATAATATTGCCTCGGTTTTCTCCAAAAGTCATGCCGGAACCTGCATAATCCGCAAAATCCTGTCGATAAGTAAAAGATTTCAATACCCGATCATTCTCGTCGATTAATTCCAGCTTTGGCTGTTCAGATAAATGCAATCGCGAAACCGGAACAGAGTAAATGTACGAACCATCACCTTCCGGTGGAAACAATCCGATTTCTTCCATCCGGTAAGACAGATATTCAGCGATCCGTGCATCGGCTGCTGAAGTAGATTCCCGACCATGGAAAATTGGATTGGTTAGATCTTTAATGGTTTGCATCACACGTTCTTCATCAAATGTGTTTGCATAAGATCGATAAATTCCCATCGGTGACTGGATTTGCATGATCCATCCAAACACAATTGAGACTGCCACAGCTCCAACCAGTGTGTAGCGATTGAATATCCTGCTTAGATTTGCACGGCTGTCTTCCAAAAAACGTCGTAAACCTTCGCCAAACAAATTAAAAGTGATAATCGCCAAAAAGAATGCCAATCCAGGATACCAGGCCATCCAGGGATAACTCCGCCACCAATCGCGAATGTTTGCCAGTAATGACCCCCACTCCGGGATATCCGAGAACATTAACGGAATATCCGCTGTTGCTTCGACCTTAAATCCACCACCCAAAAAGATATTCAAAAAGCCCAGTTCAGCCAGCAACATTAAAATTCCACTCATCTCAAGTGAAGCAATCACCAGCAAAGATGAAACTAAATTGGGGAAAACCTGGCGGATTAAGATGCCAGCGGAACTTGAACCCAAAGATCGGGCTGCCTCAATGAACAGGGAAGGTTTGATGCGCATCGTTTGCGAACGAACAAATTGAGTCACTTCTCCCCACCCGACAATGCAAAGGGCTAAAATAAAAACCCAGACTCCCTGCTCAATTCCAATTGCCTGAATAATTAACATAGCAAACAGTGTAATTGGAAATGCAGCCCAAATATTTAACAAACGTTGAATGAGCCGGTCAAACCAGCTATCCTGCCACCAGCCTGAAATAACGCCTAAAAGTGTGCCAATGATCAATCTGGCCAACATGATGGAAAAGGCGAGTGAAAGTGTGCGCTGACCACCAGCAAAAACAAGAGCCTGAATATCTCGGCCGAGATGATCCGTTCCCCACGGAAAGGTATTGGAGGGTTTGAAAGGTGGCGCACCAATGACACCATCAATCATAATGATGCCATGTAATTCTGATGAATTGCCTTTAACGAGTTGGTCACCACCAGCCATTACAACCAGGAAGCCGATCACAAAAATCGTCCCAATCATCAAAGCAGGGTTATGGATGACCCAGTCAATTCCCTGTTTCAACCCGGGTTTCTTAAAAGCAGGAACCTCCTCTTTACTGGAATGAAACAGCTGCGCGGACGATAATTCAGGTAAAGCTTTCTTCGTTGTCTTTCGTAAACCCACAAGCTTGAGCAAGTCCAACCAAAATTCACGAATGACGAATAAAATTCCTGAAAAAGCATGTGAAATCTCAAAAGGTTCATGAAAACTGGCATCCTGGTTATCCCTTCTTAACCGGGCGTCAATCATCGGATAAATTAGCCCCAAAGCTAAATTAAACAAAACAAAAAATAGACCCAGGGAAACGATCAAATCTGTAACCAGAGTCGGCATACCCAGGTTAATGGCTTTCAGCAAAGTTAAGCCGATTCCTGGCCAGATGAAGAAATATTCAACAACCGGTAGACTGGCAATCGAATAACGCAAAGAAGTACCAACCGTCGTTAACACTGGAATGAGAATATTTTTTAATGCATGGCGGTTATAGACCAAACGATTGGAAAGACCTTTTGCGCGGGCTGTGCGAATAAAATCCTCATTTAATATATCCCGCAAAGAGATATAAGTCACCTGGGCAATCTGAGCCATGGGTCTTGCAGCCAAAACCAGCACCGGCATGAGCAAATGCAGATCCCAACCAATGCCTGTTGGCGGAAGTGCTTTCAATCCCAAAATACGATTGATGAACTGGATGTTAAATACCCACAATAGCATTGCAAATAAGAAGCTGGGGGTTGACATTCCCATTACAGAAAATGTCAATACTAATGCGGAAGCCAGCCTGCCCTTCGAAATGGCTGCCAGGAATCCGATTGCCACACCTACAAAAGAAGCAAAAAGGATTGCCACAAGCAATAATCCCGCGCTATTGATGAACGTATCTAAAACAAGTTTAAATGCACCCAGGTCCTGTCTTTGCCAGGGATAAGTGGTCGGGTGAAGAAAAATAAATTCGTAGAGACTTCGAAAAGTCCCAAAAAAAGTCTTAAAAAACTGGGCAGGCAAATGATTGCGACCACGATCTGCCATTTCCAGAACAAATAAAGTCAAAAAAGCAATCACCAGCAATGTGACAATCATATTTCCAAACTGTCTCAGAAATACCTTACCAAAATGTAGGGCAGTATCAGAATCAGATTGCTTTTCAGAACTGGTGGAAGACATGGATATTTTCACACTCATTGAAAATGGGAGTTGGTTTGCATTACAATCAGGTTTGATTTTACATCAGAATAACCACTTCATAAACCTTAAGTAAAAAAATTCCTAACGAAAGATTACGCCTTAAGATTGATATACTCAATACAACTTCTTACCTGTTTTTTTACCAAACCTACTCAGTGAAAAACTTTTATCCAGGTGAATCTATGAAAAAGATCCCATTCAAGCCTTTGATTATCCTGCTTTTTACAATCCTCTTTATCGCTGGCTGTCAAAGTGGTTCGCCTACGATAACACCCGTGCTTTCCACAGAGGTTATGACACCGCTACCTTCTGCGACTGCCGAATTTGCCCGGGAAGCCGGGATTACCCGCATTTATCTTGGCGAACCAATGGATGACCCAAGAGCCGAACTGAGCGGATTAACCTGGGCAGAGGAATGGTTGATCCTATTACCGCAATACCCCTCCAGATTTGAAGATCATATTTACCGTATTCCAAAAAACGAAATTGTGGATTTTCTTAAGAATCCTTCCGAAAGATCATTAATTCCGCAAGAGGTAAGTTTTGTCAGTGCGGGAGTCGAAAAGAAAGTAAGTGGATATGAAGGCTTTGAATCCATCACCACCATCGGACAGGATGCCTGGTTGACGATTGAATCGAATGCAAAGAATATGACCGGGTATCTTGTGCATGGTCTGTGGAATGAGGATTACAGTAAGCTAACGCTTTCTGCCGATTCATTAAGCGAGATTCCATCTCAGGAACATATTAATAATTCCAGTTACGAAAGCGTACTGATTTTTGGCAAACGGATTGTAACGATTTATGAAGCAAATGGAAAAAATGTAAATGATCAGCCGCAAGCACAGCTTTTTGACCAGTCGAACAATTTTATCCAGAGTCTGAATTTCCCAAATATTGAATATCGTGTAACCGATGCTACTCAACCTGACCAAAATGGACTGTTTTGGGTTATCAATTACTTCTACCCATTTGATAAAGAGAAACTTAATCCGGCAGAGGATGAAATCTTGGTTGAATATGGCCAGGGAAAAACGCATGCACAATCTGAAACGGTTGAGCGTCTGGTCGCCATGCAATTCAGCGAACAAGGTATCGTTCTGGCAGATCTGCCTCCCATTCAACTGGAATTATCGGCAGAAAATGAAAGCAGAAATTGGGAAGGCTTGGTTAGACTGGATGAGACAGGATTTTTACTGGTGACCGATTTGTTTCCGGAAACCCTCTTGGTTTTTGTCCCAAAAAATTATTAATGGGTTAATTTGTTCATAGCTTTATCTTTGAAAACCTGATCCTCCAGCAACCTGCCGGTACGGTCATAAAAAATGTATTCCCAGAACCACTTGAATAGAACCAGCAAACGATTTCGAAATCCTATGATCTGAATCAAATGCACAAAAAGCCAGATCAACCAGGCAATCCAACCGCTAAAACGAAATTTACCAATTTGAGCAACAGCCTGGTTGCGTCCTATCGTTGCCATCATACCTGGGTCTTTAAATGCAAATGGATGGGTCCGAGTACCTTCAATATCTGCAAGAATATTGCGGACTGCCAGTGTGGCTTGTTGCATGGCGACCGGCGCTGTCATGGGTAGCGCTTTTCCTTGCGGGTTTTCCACATAGGCAGCATCACCGATCACGTATGCATTGCTAAACCCGGGTAATTGTAAAGTTGGCAAGACACGGATCCTGTTTTGACCTGCCTGACTTAGCCCTAAACGATCCATTAATCCGGAAGCACGAACACCTGCAGTCCAAATCAAAGTTCGCGCAGGAAATGTTTGAAATGGATCCAGACGAATGAACTCACCATCATAATCAACCACTTTACTGCCAAACAAAATTTCCACACCTTTACGCGATAATGCAGTGACCGTATTGTTGGAAAGATCGGTTTGAAGATGAGAAACCAGCTTGTCGGTTGCTTCCAGTAGCACGATTCTGATCTCTCGAACATCCAATTTTGGGATGTCTTTTTTCACGACCACCTGGGCTAACTCGGAGATTGCCCCGGCCATTTCCACGCCGGTCGGTCCACCACCCACAACCACAAATGTTAGCAAGGCTTTTCGCTCCTCAGGATTTATTTCACGACTGGCTTTTTCAAATTGCATCAGCAAATGTTGCCGAATTCGATGCGCATCCTGCAGGCTCTTCAAACCAAAACTATTCTGTGATAAGGATTCATTTCCATAAAAATTGGTTTCGCTTCCGGGAGCCAGGATAAGATAATCATAAGGAATCTCATCGGTGTCTGTGAAGATCTTTTGGGAATGCAAATCGATCCCCGTGACATTCGCAAGTAAAAATTCGAGATTCTCTTGCTCGCGTAGAATAGCTCGCAAAGGATGCGCAATATCTTCATCTGAAAGGGAGGCAGTAGCTACCTGGTAAAGCAAGGGTTGAAAAAGATGATAATTGTTTCTGTCAATTAACATTACTTTGACAGGTGCTTTTGAAAGGGATTGGGCTGCCCGCAATCCACCGAATCCCGCTCCGAGAATGACAACTCTGGGTTCACTTTGAATGGTTTTCATATTTCACCACTTCCGGTTAATTGTGATTTTATTCACAATATTTATTATAATTATAGTCAAATTTATCCAAATTACAAGGACTAAGGTTATATCCAAGGAACCATTCCGATGAATGGCTCAATTGCGTCTTCTGAATTTAATAAAACAGAGATGGAACGAACAGCTATGGGATCTGCAAATAGTTCAATTCAGTTTGCACGCATCCCACGAAATTCCCAAAAATAAATCTGTTTTTAAGAATTTTCCCCTGCTGCACCCATGTCAGTATTGACTATTCGTCACCCGTGGTTCTTCTCTTAATCATTGCCAATGGGATCTGAATAATTTCTTTTATCCCCAGGAAATACACAATGACCAGATAGATCAGCAGCCCCAAGCCCCCGCCTATGACCAGCTGGATCAAATCACCACCCGGCAAGAACCGTTTTACCAGTATCACAACCAACGCCATGATTGCGCTGGCAAACAAAGCTTTCCCTAAATCTTTCAAAATATGCTGGATATCAACGCCCTTCCAGCGGATGGAGAGAATCAATAAGCCGATCGATGCTTCGATCAATACCGCAATGCCATTTGCCAGCGCGGGTCCGGCATGGCTTATTCCACCCGCTTCAAAAGGTCTGGTAAGCCAAATGGCCAACCCAATATTCACTATTGTTGTAAACATGGAAATATACAGGGGGGTGTAGGTGTCCTGTTGGGCAGCAAAAGCCCGTACCACCACCTCTAACATGGATTGACTGATGAGCGCCAATGCATAAAACTGCAAGGCATAATAGACCAGCTGCGTACTTTCCGCGGTAAATTCACCACCCTCAAACAGGATGCGGATGATGGGTTCACCCAAGACAATCAAGGCAACCGCTGCAGGAATTGCCAGGGTCAAAATCGCCCGCAGCGACCCACTTAATGCCTTTCTCTGGGCATTCACATCCTTTTGGGCGGCCAAAGCAGCCATGGTCGGAAACACAGCAATACCAATGGCTGTCCCAATCAATGTCCAGGGCATATTCATCAAACGGTAAGCAAAATCCAAAGCTGCTAAACGTCCTTCACCCAAACGCGAACTGAGCGTTGCATTCAGCCAGTTAATACTTGCTCTTGCCATCATCAAATCGACAATTCTGGGGAACATCAGGATGGCAACCCGTTTTAATGCCGGATCAAAGCGTAAAAGTGGGACCCAGCGAACCTTGTAATAAATTAAAGCCGGAATTTGAATCAGCAAATGCAGTAACGAACCTAAAACTGCTCCCCAGGCAATGCCAAAAACACCCATTTTTGGTACAAGCACCAGTGCTCCAAAGATGATCCCGGCACTATACAGGGAGGGTAATAAGGCTGGTATGAGGAAATGTTCATGGGCATATAAAGCGGAGGTGATGATGCTGGAAATGGAAAAAATGAGAGTCGAAAGCAATAGAATCCGCATCAGTTGTGTGGTTAATAATTGGATATCCGCGCTATAAAGGGCTGCCACACCCCATTTCGATCCTACCAACCAGGGTGCCAACACCAGGGAAATTGAGGATGCAATTAAGGTGATCAGGAATATCCAGTTTACAACTTTGCTAAAAAGCGCACTGGCACCTTCCCCTTTTTCAAGCCGTTCTTTATAAACCGGAATAAATGCAAAACTTAATGCACCACCGGAGAGCATGGTGTAAATCAATTCCGGCACCACATTTGCGGCTGTAAAAGCATCCAGTTCAGCACCCGTGCCAAACTGCCCGGCAATGACACGTTGGCGCAACAGTCCCACCACAATTGAAGCACCCCAACCGGCACTGATAACCAGCGTGGATCGGGCTATTCTTCCTATTTTTGTGGTCACATTCGGTTGTTCACTGGTTGCCATAAGTCCTCAGGAGGAATAATGATGAATGAATTAATCAACACGCAATTATATGATTTCCAGTTTAGCAAACGAGGCTGCTAATTTCTTTTTCTCTTTGCTATTCGTAAAGAAGATTTCCAGAGTTTCCTCACCATCACCTTCAATATGGACGTTCAGGATCATCCCGTCTCCAAATATCGCATGATGAACCTGCATACCAACCTTGTAGGTCGGTTCGGTTTTCCGGTTTCTTATTGGTGCATCCGAACCTTGAGGGATGATGGAAGCAGAACCCGTCCCCATTCGTCCAACCTGATTCGATTGAGCACTTTCCCAGGTATAGACTTTCCCGCGTGGTGTGGAATGCCCCGGTTTTTTATCCCAATCGTCAAAATAGCTTTCTTCCCCGTCGTTTTCCCAACGGCTGCGCTTTTCAAACCTTCTTCCACTCTGATTGCTTTTGTATGCAGAGGATCCAAAGGAGGATGAGGATTTGGAAAAATCTTCTTGCACCAATTGGGAAGGGACATCATTTAAAAACCTGGATGGCAGTTGCGGTTCATAAGTACCATACATGCTGCGTCTTTGAGCCCTCACCAGGTAAAGCACATTGCGTGCCCGTGTGATGCCTACATAGAACAAACGGC
>PHBS01000075.1:0-11088 GCA_002841995.1 Chloroflexi bacterium HGW-Chloroflexi-8 | reverse complement strand
CGTCTTCAAAAGCGCGGCTATGCGGTAGAGTCCCGTCGTCCAGCCCGATGATAAATACCTGGTCAAATTCCAAACCTTTGGCAGCGTGTAGCGTGAGCAAAGTGGGCGCTTCTGTTTTTTCCGGAATGGTATCCTGATCCGAGACCAGGGCAAGGTTTTCCAGGAAAGCAGTAATACCTTGTTCCTGAAACTCGTACGCCATCCTGCGCAACTCCTGAACGTTGCTCCAGCGGTCAATCACTTCTTCCTCGCTGCCTTCACTGATGTATTCCTTATATTCCACATCCAGAATGATACGATCGAACAAATCGGGAAGATTGGCCGTTTTAGCAGCTTCAATCCAACCGCTGAGCAAATGGGCAAAACCCCAAACCGAACGGGCAGCGCGTTCCAGTTCAATCCAAAATTCAGATTTCTCACCCTTTTCTGCCAGATCCAGCAGCACTTCTCCCATACTGAGATCCGAAAGACGGGCTACTTCAACCAGCTTTTCAATGGTCTTATCGCCAATTTTACGTGTTGGAACATTGATCACCCTGCGCAAGCTGATCTCATCCTTGATGTTATGTACCAGACGCAAATAGGCAATAACATCTTTGACTTCTCTACGGCCATAAAAACGTTGTGCACCCACCAGACGGTAGGGAATTCCTGCTTTTAGAAAGGCTTCTTCCAACATGCGTGATTGGGCGTTGACCCGATACATGATGGCGAAACTACCGGCTTGAACACCTTTGCGTTGTTGAGCTTTGATCGTTCTTACGACGTAATCGGCCTCATCACGATCATCTTCCGCGTTGTAAACATGCACCAGTTCGTTTCCACTCTTTTGGGTAAACAAATCCTTGGGAGTGCGGTTACGGTTACGGTTTATGACAGCTTTGGCAACGTCCAAAACAACCTGAGTTGAGCGATAATTTTGTTCCAACAAAATCTTTTGTGCGTTCGAAAAATCATGTTCAAAACGGATTACATTTTTATAGTCGGCACCCCGCCAACGATAAATGGATTGGTCTTCATCACCCACCACAAAGATCTGTTTATGGACACTGGAGAGCTGCTTGACCAGTTCATATTGAATGGTGTTGGTGTCTTGAAATTCATCCACCAGCACAAATTCAAATCGTTGGGCGTAGCGCTCACGCACATCCTGATATTCAGCTAAAAGATAAACAGCCAACAAAAGCAGATCATCAAAGTCCACTGCGTTGCTCAGGCGTAGATTTTTTTCATAAAGGTCATAAATTTTCTGAATGGTACTGTCACGCGAGGTTTTAATCAAATAGTCTTTTGGAACGATCATCTCGTTTTTAGCTTTCGAAATGGTCGCCTGAATGGAACCTGCCCGATAGAGTTTGTCATTCAGATTCATCTCTTTAATAATCGATTTGACCAATGTGACCTGATCATCGCTATCATAAATCACAAAATTCGAATCCACAGGCAAATAAGCAGCTTCCCGGCGTAAAATCCGGGCGCAAATGGAATGAAAAGTACCCAACCAGACCCCGTCTGCTGCCCTGGCTGGCAGCATTCTTTCGACCCGGGATTTCATTTCTTTGGCAGCCTTGTTCGTAAAAGTGACTGCCAGAATATTATAAGGGCGAATCCCCAAGTCACGAATCAAGTAGGCGATGCGCTGGGTCAGGACGCGCGTTTTTCCGGACCCCGGTCCGGCCAAAACCAGGGTAGCTCCGCTTTCGGCGGTCACGGCAGAATATTGCTGGTCATTTAAATCATTGGTTGGATTCATATGTGTGAGATTGTAACCTTGTAAACCTAGGACTGTCAACAAAAGCCCTATTAAAGTGGATAAATCCATTTGGAATTTGATCGTTGATTTGCTACAATATTAATGTTTTAGAGAAAATTCTGCTTTTATTATCATAATGTTTTTCTCCGGTTCGTTTTGTTTTTTTTAGTTTTTTTAATTCATATCATATTCGTCAATTAAATCAGGAGGGTTACCGTGAAAAAGAAAATGCAATTTCTGTTTTCTGTATTATTAATGATGGGAATGATGTTCAGTTATTTTCCAGTTAATAATGTCGTTTATGCTGAACCATTCGATTTATTCTTTTCGGAATATATCGAAGGTTCCAGTAATAATAAAGCCCTGGAAATTTATAATGGCACCGGTTCCAGCATTGATTTAGCTGCGGGTGGTTACAATATCCAAATGTACTCGAATGGAGCGACAACCGCCGGGGTAACAATAAATCTGACTGGAACTGTTGCAAGATGTGATGTTTTTGTCGTGGCACAAGCCTCTGCCAATGCAACCATTCTGGCACAGGCAGATCAAACCAATAGTGCCGGATGGTATAACGGTAATGATGCAGTGGTTTTACGAAAAGGTACAGCCATTCTGGATGTGATTGGTCAGATTGGGTTCGACCCTGTAACAGAGTGGGGAACCGATCTCATCAGTACTGCGAATAACACTCTCAGACGTCTGGAAGGGGTGGAAACCGGCGACAGCAATGGAAGTGATGTGTTTGTTCCAGCTTCCGAGTGGCTTGGATATGCCACAGATACGTTTGACGGGTTAGGTTCTCATACATCAAATTGCATCATCCCACCCGCTGGACCCAAAATCAACGAATTCTCAGCTAGTACAGCAAGCACAGATGTAGAATATGTTGAAATCATTGGAGACCCAGACACTGATTATTCAGCTTTTACAATGCTTGAAATTGAAGGTGATTTTTCAGGTACCGCAACGGGAACCATCGATGAAGTCATCAATGTTGGTATGACGGAAGAAAACGGGTTTTGGCTTCAAAATTTAGCTGCGAACTCATTAGAAAATGGATCCCTTACCCTATTATTAGTTGAAGGATTTGTCAGTACGCTGGGAAATGACTTAGACACAAATGACGACGGCATATTTGATACTACACCTTGGACAGCGATTGCTGATGCAATAGCTGTTAATGATGGTGGTGCAAGCGATCTGACGTACGGCAATCCTGTTTTAGGCCCCAATTATGATGGTCTTTCCTCTTTTGCACCTGGTGGAGCGTCCCGAATACCTGATGGTTTTGATACAGATGCCGTGACCGACTGGGTTCGCAACGATTTTGACCTTGCGGGTATTCCCGGTTTTACAGGGACGCCTGTTGTTGGAGAAGCCTACAACACACCTGGCGCAACCAACATGATCTTCGTTCCGCCACCAGAAGCATGTGGTGACATGTATACTTCCATCTATGACATACAGGGAAATGCACCAGCAAGTGCTCTGGATGGCACTGAAATCGCGACTGAGGGTATCGTTGTTGCGGATCTACAGGCAGGTTTAAGAGGATTTAATATCCAGGATCCAACCGGTGACTTTGACTCAACTACATCTGACGGAATTTTTGTGTATAGTACCAGCTTGGATGTATCAGTTGGAGATCATGTGCGTGTACGCGGTACTGTCGATGAATACAATACACTGACTGAAATTACAAGCGTCAGTAATGTTTGGTTATGTTCGACGGGCAATAGTATCCCTGAACCTACAGAGATCTCTTTACCTGTCACCAGCCTGGATGACTTTGAAAAATATGAAGGCATGCTGGTCACTTTCCCTCAGGATCTGATCATTTCTGAATACTTTAACTTTGACCGCTTTGGAGAAATGGTACTTACCTCCACCCGGCACCTCACTCCCACTGCACTTTACGAACCAGGCTCACCAGAAGCAGCGCAGGCTGCCCTGGATTATGCTCTTGACCATATTACCCTGGACGATGGCCGTTCCACACAAAACCCGGATCCAGCCATTCATCCGAATGGACTTCCTTTTACCCTGGAAAACCTGTTCCGTGGCGGTGACCTGGTCACCAACGTGACCGGTGTGATGGATTATAACTTCAGCTTATGGCGCATCCAACCCACCCAGGGGGCGGACTATACCCCGGCAAACCTGCGAGAAGCAACACCACCAGATGTTGGTGGAAATATCAAAGTGGCAAGTTTCAATGTGCTTAACTATTTCACGACACTCGATGCTGGTTCTGCCTATTGGATCTGTGGACCCTCTCTGGATATGGAATGCCGTGGTGCAGACACAGCAGATGAACTGGTCCGACAACGCAACAAGATTGTGGCTGCCATCTCGTCCATCGATGCCGATGTGGTTGGCTTGATGGAAATTGAAAATAATGTCAACGATGACGCTGTGAAGGATCTGGTCGCCAGTCTGAATGCATTCATGGGGGAGGGCACCTACGCGTATGTAGACACGGGTGTTATCGGTAGCGATGCAATCAAACTTGCTATGATTTACAAACCGGCTTCGGTTTCCCTGATTGGCGATCATGCCATTCTGGATAGCAGTGTGGATCCAAGATTCCTGGACACCAAAAATCGTCCGGTATTGGCTCAATCTTTCCAGGAACCTGGTACGGGTACGGTATTTACTGTCGCAGTCAACCATCTCAAATCCAAAGGTTCAGCTTGCGATGATGTGTTGGATCCGGATCTCGGTGATGGTGCCGGAAATTGTAACCTCACCCGCCAGGCTGCAGCGCAGGCACTGGTGGATTGGTTGGATGGTGACCCGACCGGTAGTGGTTCTATCAACAATTTGATTATCGGTGACTTAAATTCCTATGATAAAGAGGACCCGATTGATGCCATCAAATTAGGTGCGGATGATACCTCCGATACAGCCGATGATTTTATCGATCTCGTTTACAAATACCAGGGAGATGAAGCCTATGGCTATGTGTTTGATGGTCAAATTGGTTACCTGGATCACGCCTTAGTGAATAAGAATCTGGAATCAAAGGTCACAAGCGTAGCCTTTTGGCATATCAATGCCGATGAACCGGATTTGATCGATTACGATATGACTTTTAAAAAGGATGCTCAGGATCTATTGTATGCGCCGGATGCATTCCGTTCCTCGGATCACGATCCAGTCCTGATTGGTCTGGATATATGCGAGGCAATTCCGCCAACCCTGGAAGTTAGTGTCACACCGGACACGTTATGGTCACCTAACCACAAATACGTTGAAGTCCATGCCACTGTAACCGCCAGTGATAATTTTGACACAGACCCAACCATAACCCTGATATCAGTTACTTCAAACGAACCTGATGATGCAGATGGAAAAGGCGATGGAGAGACCGTGGATGATATTGTCATTGTAGATGATTTCAACTTCTTACTTCGTGCAGAACGAGCTGGCAATGGTAGCGGGCGTGTGTACACCATTACGTACAGCGTTATCGATGATTGCGGAAATGAAACCATCCAATCCGCCACAGTCACAGTTCCCAAGTCAAAATAAGTAACTAAGACTAAGTTTTTTGTGAAAAGAGCAGGTCAGTCAACTGACCTGCTCTTTTTTATGACGACAACGAAAAATTCAGGAAAATTGCTGGTTTTTTTATTGCCTCATATTCAGAACTCGGCTACAATCCTGATCATGGAATGGAACTTGTATGGACACCAATGGGCTGCTGACATATTGCAAAAACATATCAGCAATGATTCAATCCGGCATGCCTACCTTTTTAGCGGAGCACCTGGCATCGGACGGCGCAGCCTGGCAATTAAATTCGCACAAGCAATCAATTGTATACAGCCCCCAACAGCGGGAACGCCTTGCGGTATCTGCCGTATTTGTAAACAGACCGTCTCCTTACAGCAACCGGATTTGAGCATTGTTCAGGTCGAAGAAGATAAACACGAAATTCGCATTGAACAGATCCGTGAGATACAGCGAAGTTTGTCCCTATCTCCTTACGAGGCAAAATATCGTATTGCACTCCTGCTCAATTTTCATTTAGCCAATCCAAATGCACAGAATGCATTATTGAAGACCCTTGAAGAAGCCCCCGCCAAAGTGATTTTATTGTTGACCGCCGATGCGGCTGAAAACCTACTGCCCACCATTACTTCCCGTAGTGAGATCTTGCGATTGCGACCTGTCGCTATCACAGAAATGATACCCATTTTACAAACAAAATGGAACCTGGATCCGCAGAGTGCAAAAGAAATTGCCCACCTTTCTTCCGGACGATATGGTCTGGCACAAGCTTACATTTTCAATCCGGAACAATTGGAATTAATCCATGACAGACTCATGGATCAGGTCGAATTATTCAAAATGAATCTTCCGGATCGATTTCAATATATTGAAAAATTGACAGCAACACGCCGCCGGGGCGAAGTAAAAGAGACCATTCAGCAAATCATTCAGATCTGGTTATTATTCTGGCGTGACGCTTTGCTCCTTAATAGCGGAGATTCTGCCAGAATTACCTATACCCAATTTTCTAGCATTAGTCAGCAAATCTCTACCTGCCTTAGCCTTGAGCAGATCAATGCGTTCATCAAAAAACTTGAAGAAACCCTGACCCTATTAGAAAACAATATCAATATCCGCTTATTACTGGAAGAATTAATGATTGAATGGCCAGCGTTACACCTTGCTTATTAATGAAATAAAGGCTGCCTTCAGGCAGCCTTTATCTGTGTAGCAAAAACTTTGTTTACTTGAAGATAAGTGGGAACAGGTAGACGAAGTGATTTATCCACAAGTCATTGCTGACAAACACATCTTTAGCACCTGGTTGATAAACGGTATCTTTCACGGTGTTAGTAATGAGTGTATTTGCCGTGCTGGTAACCCGTAATTGGTAGGTGATTACATGCGGAGTCGAGGGGGGTACGTAATCAAAACAGACCATTGTGCCATTGTGGATGAGCGTCGAAGCATCTGCTTTATTAACTAACGTATAAGCTTCGCTGCCAAGCGCGTTTTCCACCCCAACCGTCACCTCTCCCATATCGCCGACGATGTTGTTGTAGGCAAATACCATTTCATAGGCACCGGGGCTTGTGTCCAACCCGGTATACACAATCGCTTCAAAATCATATGTCTGGGTTGGATCATCCCAGACCTGGATACCATCATACTCTACAATTGAAGCTGTCGTTCCAACATTTGCAAGACTCACACCTCGCGTTTCAGCCTGATACACGATTTCCATGTCCTGCCAGAGCATAGCTGCCACGTTATTCGGTAAATCCGGATTCGGCATCAGTTGCGGATTCCAGGGAGCACCTCCATAATTATTTGCACGGTCAAAAATCAGGAACCCATCATCAGTGAATCCCAACCCCTTATACTCATTGCCAAAGAATACAAAAGGATTTTGAGTTGAAAATGCACCCCAGGCTGTTGAATCCCCCGAAACACCTGCTTGTAGTGGAATTCCATAATCCGCCAGGTTCATATATCCACCAAATCCGGTGTCACACATTGGATCCGTCGCATCCGTCGTGATGTTGTAATACGGCTTTCCACTCATCACACCAGACCACGTAATTTTATTTCCAGTATGGATCGCTCCACCCGTTAAGGATCCTGGAACAAATTCCATGCCAGCAGGGATGGTGTCCTCAATGTAGTACGTCAAATCCTCACCGGTTACATTGGGCTCGACGGTAATCGTATAGTTTACAATGTCACCTGTAACCGCTTTTTCCATATCTGCAGTCTTGCTGACATCATCATCAAACCGCTTCAGATCCACAGGGATGGTCCCAATGTTTCCGGGATGTGATCCATCTGATCCGAGCGTGAATACACCATACCAGCGGTCTCCGGCAGTGATATCAATATCATCCCAGAATAAACGGAGGTCAAAGAGATCACCTTTTGCCACGCTAGATGGACCGGTAAACCACATGTTTCCTTCATCCCCATCAACAACACCCGCTGCCAGTGTGATATCATCCGGTTGCCCGTTAACTGAATCATCCCAGTTTTGGGTAACCACAAAATATTCTCCAGCAGGGGGATCCATTACATCGATGTATTCCAATGCAGCTGCGGTAGCCGAATTCGTTAATTCATAGAAATTAACGCCATCATCAACCAGCAAATACATATCCAAATCATTCGAGGTTGTTGCTGTAATTTCAGCTACAAAACGCTGTGCACTTTCCGGCACCACGAAAGAGGAAACCCATACATCTTCCCAATTATCATAGGGCAAACCATTGGTTGGGTCTTGTAGTAATGAAAATTGTTCCAAGGTTGCCTGAGTCAAGCCAAAAGTCTCAATGGTTAAATCGGTGATTTCAACAGCTTGCAATCCGGCAACCAATTGTGAACCAGCATCTCTTCTGGTATTAATATTGACTTTATCAGGCAAGATACCAGATGAAGGATTGACCGCTAACGGAATATGAGTGTCTGGAGCAAGCGCAGCATCTTCTGTAAATTTGATGTCTCCAAATGCCCACTCACCAATCACTGCATCATCAACATTCGCAGTAATGGTAATAACCTGAGTTGCACCAGCAGCCAGTGAAAATGTTGCCGGTGATACTGTGATCGTTACACCAACAGGTTCGACCACACTGGATGTCCAACTTGTGGCGACTGCTAATGGATTTTTGACAGTACGAGACCAGCTGCAAGATGAAAGACACAGTGAGCTATAAACGCTGGCCAAATTGAGGTCTTGAGGGTTCCCACCACTGGCAGGATTTGCGGCATCAAAGTTGGTCTTTGTTTCATTCATGACCAAACCAGTCTTGGCAGCCAAGTTGACTTGAATTAATCCAGAACCGAAATCAAAAACATCACCGTCTGTGATGCTGTCCTCTTTCACGATACCAGGATTGATCGCTGTCAACATTAACGCTGATTTGATTTCAGCAGGTGTCCATGTTGGGTGCAGCGCTGTTAATAATGCTGCAGTTCCAGCTGTATGAGGGCTGGACATTGAGGTTCCGGAATAGAAGTCGAATTCCGGTACGCCGACCCCTGGCTCTGGCGAATTGACTGCAGCCCAAATATCCACACCAGGAGCCGTAACATCTGGCTTTAAGATATCGATGGTACCATTCGGTCCACGGGAACTGAAATCAGCCATAATATTTGCATTGCTTGCGTCTGTATTTCGGGTAGCACCCAGAATGGTTGCCATATGACCCGTGCCAGTTGCTAACCAAGCTTTTAACAAAACACCATCATCATAGGAAATATGAACACCAGGGATAACATAAGCATCGCCAACCAACGCATCTGCGCTGGCAGCGTTATTTGCCAAAACAAAACCGGCAGCATGCACTTCAAGTACAGCTCTGGCTTTGTCCACACGGGCATTATCCCCACGATCACATACAACGATCTTACCGGTAAAATCTGTTCCCGCAGTCCATTCGCCACCTTCACTTGCCATGTAGCAAAGCCGGTTGCCAAAATCACCGGCATAAACGATTGGAGATGAGGCAAGTCCACTGGTGAAGCCTTTGCCAACCAAATCCACTGGCGGAGTGGTATCTCCACCGGTCATACCTACCAACCCATTTGGATATGCACGATTGTGAGTACTGGCCGCTGTTGACATTAACCAGGGGGAACGATGACCGGTAGTTTCCGGACCAGGCCCATTGTTTCCAGCCGATGTTGAAACAAAAATGCCCGCATTGAAAGCATTTAAGAATGCCTGCTCGGCTGAATCATTATATGGATCTTCACCACCAGAAATTGAGAAATTGATAACATCAACCTGATCAATTATTGCCTGGTTGATCGCAGATAAGATTGCTGCACCATAACAAGCGCCATTACCGCCATCTTCAACACAAACATCGTAAGCAATAATGTTTGCATGGGGTGCAACACCTGAAATCGTTTGTGTCTCAGTGATCGTTGGCTTTACCATGGCAGCTAAAACAACATTCCCTGCTACGGTACTGGCAGTGTGGGATCCATGCCCGCCTGAATCTTCGGGCGTATATTTTTCATAAAGTGGATCCGTATCGACATAGCTGTAAGCCCCAATTAATTTATCATTGCAGACATAGGTATCATCATATTGAGCGGTATTGGTAGGATCACACACACCCACATAAATACCAGAACCCAATGGGTTGGTGTGATTGTAAGAATCCACTGGTCCAATATCTGCAAATGAGGGGTGGTCAAAATTAATGCCACCATCAATGATGCCGACTAAAACGCCTTCACCTTTTGTGCCAGCAGATGGATCTGTCCAGATATCAGCAGCTCCAATAAATGTTGGACCTACATCCGTATCCAAATGTTGAATTTTTTCACGTTCAACTTTTAAAATGCCAGGTACTTCTGCTGCCACTCTTAATAATTCATCTGGTTCTAATTCCACTGCCAGACCATTGATTGCAACAGAATATTGGGCAACAACTTTAAAGTCACGATTTATGACAGCTTTAATGTTCTGAATGGTTTCGGATTGTTTATCTGCCAAATAACCTAAATAAGCCTGGCTATCCGGAGATTTAACATCCAATTTTAGCGCTCCAGTCACCAATGGACTGGTAGCATCGTATCCCGCAATATGGCCATCATACGAAGCAACAGAAGAATCATCAAGTGTCAATATAAAACGCGTTGGACCAGCCGCCTCTTTGACTGCCTTATCCACACCATCAGGATAGAGGACCATCTCAGTGACCTCGTCTGGACTAACCGCAACAAGATTTTCCGGTCCATTTGCCTTTGTTAATGGAACAGCATTGACGGGGACCACCAATCCAAATAATACACCGATCACAATTATTAATGAAAATAATCGAAATCCGGTTTTTGATTTATCCATTATTTCCTCCAGGATTTTAAAACAGATACAAACTGAATATTGCAAAAATTAATATACGGGTTTTCCCATCTACCATAGTGAAATATTTTAATATAAGTAAATAGACACCTCCTTATTAAGAATTTTATTTACTTAGAAATCCGGAAAATTTAACAAGTCGTCCAGCTTAAAGGGTTGAATAATTCGAAAAAACCAAAATTAACACTCCAGGATATCCCGGGTTCATCTATTTTCGTTATTTGAACAACTTTGACATTCTCTGTCGTCATTATAGATAAACCAATTTTAAAAAACAAGCCAAAACAAACAGCAAATAGTTTTGAAAAACAAAATAGAATTAAATGACAAATCAAAATCAGTGCATTTTTTGAATAACCGATGAGGAAAAAAGCATAAATGAATCCATTCAAATCCAAGTTCTTACTTGATCCATCCATTGTTTTTCTCAATCATGGTTCTTTCGGTGCAACTCCTATACCAGTTT
>PHBS01000074.1 GCA_002841995.1 Chloroflexi bacterium HGW-Chloroflexi-8 | reverse complement strand
ATTTGGCGGAATTCATAAAAGTTGTATTCATTAAACAGTACCTCCATGAAAAATAAAAATTGCCCCTTCGGTCAGCGAGGGGCAATCCAGGTTGTTTTCCGGATATTATTGCCCTCTCATCTTCCAGATATCTGCCGGATTTGGCACCTTTAAAAGACTGATTGTCCTTTGGGTTGCCGAGGCTTCGTAGGGCCGGTCCCTCCGCCTCTCTGGATAAGAGTGCCGCAAATGGGGCTTAGCCATTTACAAGAACAAATGTTATCACAGCGTTTTTGCAATGTCAATCCAATTTAAGAACTATTTCAGACAAAAATAGTCACAATTTAGTCATGGTTTATGAGCTTTTTTAAATAGTGAAGCCTAAGGCAAGTAATCAAGATTGATCGTCAAATAATCGGTTTACGCTATAATTTTAATAATATGGACTTATCAAACAATTTTTTTTTAAAAGCAGGTGATTCATGACTGAACCCAAAAATTATTTAATTGATATGGATGGCGTATTGGTCCGGGGAAAAACAATTATCCCGGGCGCAAATGAATTTATTGGAAGGCTTCGCAATGTAAAAGCGAAATTTCTGGTTGTCACGAATAATTCACGCTTTACTGCTCGTGATTTATCCTATAACTTTGAGACAATAGGTCTGGATATTCCCGCCGATTCGATATTCACTTCTGCCATGGCAACTGCCCGTTTTGTTCATAGCCAAAGACCGGAAGGAAAAGCTTTCGTAATTGGAGAAAGCGGGCTGACCACTGCCCTGCATGATCTGAGATATATCATCACCGAACACAACCCGGATTATGTGATTCTTGGAGAAACGGAAACACTAAACCAGGAAGCTTTCACCAAAGCCATTCGCCTGGTTGCCAATGGGGCGAGGTTTATTGCAACGAATCCAGATGCCAGTGGTCCTTCAGAAAAAGGTATTGTTCCGGGTGGTGGTGCATTGGCTGCTTTAATCGAAAAAGCAACCGGAAAAAACGCCTTTTTTGTCGGTAAACCGAATCCCTTAATGATGCGTACGGCGATCAACTATTTGGGTGTCCATTCTGAGAATACCATTATGGTTGGTGATCGCATGGATACAGATATCGTTGCCGGAGTACAAAGTGGCATGGAGACAATTCTTGTTTTATCCGGTATTACCCGTGTGGAAGATATAGATCACTTTCCATATCTGCCAACTTATATCATGAACTCTATCGCTGATATCAACCCATAATTTATCAATCATCAAAATATTGATTATTGATCTTCTTTCCTGATATTAAAAGTATCAAAATCACGTGCTACCGATGTGTTTTCAAAAACAGTTTGGGCTTCGTCTAAAATATCTTTTTCGCGATATCTTCTGGAAAGATGTGTAAGGATTAATTGCTGTACTCCGGCACTTTTTGCAAGTTCGGCAGCTTTTTTGGCAGTCAGATGCGCAAACTGAGTTGCCATATCCGCTTCACTTTCCAAATATGTTGCTTCCACAATTAAGGCGTCAGCCTGATTGCAATAAGTGATTAGATTATTGGTATCGCCAACATCCCCCAATACAACCAGACGAGTACCAGCCTTATATTCGCCTAACACTTGATCCGGATAGATTGTCCGACCATCTGGTAGATGTACTGATTCACCTTTGACAAGTTCTTTGCGCCAGGGTCCAGGCGGCAAACCCAGGAGTTCTGCTTTTTCTGGCAGAAAAGGACGGCGTCCTTTTTCCTGGAATAAATATCCGTAATTATCCGGTCCACGATGATGGACAGGAATTGCACTGACGGTGAAATCGTTTTCTTCAATGAAAACACCCTCTTCCACTGGTACTAAAGCCAGATTCAAAGGAATGTGATCTCCCCGAAGAACAACGCCATAAATTAAATCATGAACCCGATTTAGTGCACCTTTGCCACCATATATGACCAGTTCTTCCATTGTCTCCCACCTTAATATTGTGGAAAGCAATCCGGCTAAACCAAGTATATGATCTAGGTGCCCATGTGTCAGCAGTATCCGGTTTAATCGCTTAAATCCGAGTCCAGCCTGTAAAATTTGCCTTTGAGTTCCTTCGCCACAGTCAATCAAAAAACGATGTTCATTTTGCTTAACCATTAATGCAGGCAGATTTCGCCTTATAGAAGGTGCTGATGCCGAAGTCCCTAAAAATATAATTTCAAACAATCGTTCATGATCCTTTCTTTTAGCCTTTCCTATTTTACCTTATCTCCTTCAAAATCACCCACGAAAAAATTTTAGGCATAAAAAATCTTACATCTCAGAAAAAGATGAATGGATGGCAAAAATTTGCAGGCCATTCTTATTTTGTGGCATAATTGTTGTAACCGATTATTTACACGCATTGTGGATTATGCCGGAGGAAATATGGAGTTGTTATCAGTCAGAATTGAAAAACCAGAAGATATTAACTTTATATTAGGACAATCCCATTTCATTAAGACTGTTGAAGATATTCACGAAACCCTGGTAACCGCAGTGCCAGGAATCAAGTTTGGGCTGGCATTTAGTGAGGCATCTGGAAAATGCTTGATCAGAGTAAGTGGAACAGACCCGGAAATGATCGAACTCGCAAAGAAAAACGCCATAAATCTGGCTTGTGGACATAGTTTTATTCTTTTCCTGGGCGAAGGCTTTTACCCAATCAATGTCTTAACAGCTTTACAGCGGGTTCCTGAAATTGTGAACCTGTTCTGCGCAACAGCAAATCCAACGGATGTAATTTTAGCTAAAACCAGTCTGGGACGAGGGATATTAGGGGTAATTGATGGATCGAGCCCGGCAGGAATCGAAGGTGAAGAAGATGTTGCCTGGAGAAAGGACTTTTTACGGATGATCGGATATAAAGCTTAAAACAACAGGGAACTTACATGCGTGAATGAGCGTCACAATTATAAATCGTTTATTTTTTTGAGATTGAGAAGAGTTTTGAAGGAGAAGAGCCTTATGCATTCAAAAAATTGGTTTCGTATGATTATTGTAATGACATTATTGGGATTACTGAGCGCCTGCACACTGCCATTAACCACTGCCACACCCCCACCAGTGAGTGATTCCGATATGGCAACCCGGGTGGCGAAAATCCTAACGGAAATGCCGACGACCACCAGCGCGATTCCCACGGGGGAATTGCCTCCCATTCCAACTTCAACGCCGGAAGTTACTATAGAAACAGCAACATTGGAAGTTGAATCACCCACTTCCATGCCACCAACTTCTACACCTGAACCGACTGTGACAAATACCTCGTTGCCGCCAACGGCTACAACAGTTGCAAGTGTTGCCCCTGGTTTTACACCACCACCCGACAACCCGCGCACAAAACTAGGAACAGCGAATTGGACGGACCCGATGGATGATGGGGACAATTGGCCAACAGGACCTGATAAATATACCAGTATTGGTTTTTCAGATGGGAAATTAAAATTGACGGGATTAACGACTACCGATGGATGGCGTCTGGTATCCACCGAAAAATTGACAAATATGTATTTGGAAATGACCGTTTCTACTGGCAATTGTAGCGGATCGGATCGCTATGGATTTTTATTCCGTGTACCCAATGCCTTTGAAGCTAATCGGGGTTACTTGTTTGGAATTTCTTGTGATGGAAGCTATAGTTTTCGAGAATGGGATGCCACCATCGGTGCCAAGGGCCTCATGACCACTCATATCAATTGGACAAATGACACCGCAATTCAAGCTGGCAGCAACAAGACCAATACAATCGGTGTTATGGCAGTTGGTGACAAGCTTGTGCTTTATGCAAATGGTGTCCTATTAAAAGAAGTAAAAGACGGAACATTCACAGAAGGTTCGTTTGGAATTTTTGTTGGAGCACGTGAAACCACGAATTTTACAATTTCCGTAGACGAAATATCCTATTGGAAAAATCCAAGTCAGTAAACAAGAAATAAGTATTGGAGAGTAGAGGTAGTAATCAGAATTAGTAAATTGATTAATGCCACCACTCTCCATTCATTAATCAATAATTTGATCGACTACTTCAATACCATTTAAGGTCATGTGGTTAAGAAATACTGCATGCAAAAAATCAGCAGGATGTGGAACTGCGCCAACATTAATAGCATCCTTCACCGAAAAGTCATAAGTGTCAACACAATTGGCAGGCACAATCACTCTTCTTGCAATTTGATATTCGTTTGCATCTAATCGCAGAAACATTGCCAATTGATAAGTACATAAATCGGTACAATCGCCCACCACAATGAATGTTTTCACCTCATCGTGCTCCCGTATCCATTTAACAAGTTCCTGATTTTGCCCAGTTGCAATGGAATTCTTTTCAAAAATGATCATTTCAGAATAAAAAGACAATTTTTGTATGGCCGAGATTGTCTCCGATTCCTCTGTTCCACGAATGCAGTGAGGAGGCCAAGCACCAAATTCAACTGCTTGCGGATCATGCGTATCCTGACTGAGCAAAAACTTGTCCACGCCATTTTTCCACAACATCTCCATTAAATCCACAACTGGTTGAATGATTGAATTTATGCGTGAGCTGGCAAGCGGACCTGTATTGCAGAAGCCTTTGATCATATCGACTGATATGAGGGCTATTTGTGCGGGGGAATTCGCGAGATCAGATACCCTGAGTTTGGGAAGCTGACTCATCCATGAATCAAGATATGCAAGATATGCATTTGATTCAGATTGATTCATACTTTTCATATTGTTTCTCCTTCAAAAAACCGGAATTTCTTCCGGCTTTTATCTTTTTAGATTTGTCAAGAATGTTTGTTCAGATTCATATTCTCATGGGTTTCCCCAGACAAATAAAGTAGTTGAATTCCAGCCATAAATAAATTGTCCATCACGGGAAAATTCAACATAATCTGGAGAACCACTTTGCTTTGAAACCAGCTCATCACCATTTTCCATGTTCCAAACATACAATTTGCCTGTGCCATCCAAACCGGCTGCCAAATGACCATCCGGTGAGAAAGCCAATGATTTTACTCCGCCCTGGAGAGCGTCCAGGCGAAATAGAATTTCATGAGATTGCAGGTCAACGAGGATAACCTCAATGGAATCGTCATTTCCTTGACGAGATACAATTATTTGATCTCCAGCAGGATATAACGCATATGCAGGAATTTTACACACTTCCGAAATACATATACCCTTAAAGTTCATCAATCCAGTGTCTTTTGCGACGTCCCATAACGCCAACTCGAATTCATTCTCCCGCGCATCAGTTTCAATTCCCAACAAAGAACCATCTTCGGTAAGAACAAAATCAGGAGGAGCCTGATTCGGCTTAACTTTTCTTCCACCAAAGCCATTGATGACTGCTCCATCCAGCAGGTGACGGACCGTTACTCCACCCGTGTCAGCTTCAACCAGGATAGTTCGATTTACCGAATAGGTTACCTGTCCTTTTGAACCCAATTCATACTGATAGAGAAGCGCCGCATCTACAGTATCTAACCCGACCAAATTTTTGCTCATCGCCGCGCTCAATACCCATCCACTTTCATCGAACTTTACTTTAAACCCTCTAAGATTGGTCAAATCCTGGGCTGCAATTTTTAATGCTTCATCAGATAAAGAGAACGTTCCACGTGTCAACCCACTGGGTATATCAAGAATATTCACTATTCCAAAAGCACCGGCAGCAAGGGCTGTGCCATCGGGTGAAAAATCCACTGTAACGTCTGTAGGATATCTTTTTGTTCTGTCACCATAGATACGATTAATAGTATTCGCATCCATACCAAATGTTTTTACTGCATTACCCGTGGTTAGATCCCAGAGAATAATGGAAAAATCTTTCGCACCGCTAACCAAGAATTTATCATCATCCGAAAAGACAGCATCGGTAACCAGATCATTATGTCCGGAAAGAGTAACTTGGATTTCTCCAGTGGCAAGATTCCAAACTCGAATTGATTTTCCATCAACGATAGCAACCAGGTTCCCATCCAAATTTTTGAAGAATTTTGATTTTAATGGTTGATCCAGCTTTAATATAATTGCATTCGCATTTAGCTGTGAAATCGCTTTTTCACTGATTTCGACCAAAGCAGTTGGTGTTGGAATGGTTGTTGGAGTAAAGGTAGGTTGAGGAGTATTGGTTACAGTAGGCATTAATGTATTCGTTACAGTCGGAGCAAGAGTCTGCGTTGGTAAAATCAATTGTGTTGGCGGAACATTATTCTTAGGTAATCCAAAAGAAAAACCACTAAGAAGGAAATATAAGACACCACATAAAATCGCGATGATCGCAAAAATCCCAATAAGTAATAACATCAGTCGGCTGCGTTCCCGCTTTTTTCTTCTTTTTGCATTTTCTTCAAAATCATTCTGAATTACATGATCCTCAATAAGGTCATCTTCCAATAAATCCCCAAAAGGCCGTTGGTTTACAAAGGGTACACTTGATTTATTATCGCCAATGACCGTATCTTCATCACTGAAACCCAGTTCTTCAATGCTCAAATCATCCAGTTTATTGAGTTGATCATCTACATCATCCTTTTGCTTATATAGTGGGACACGGTTAGCTGGAGGTAAAGTGGTAGAAGGACTCTCGTCAATTTCGCCTTTAAGATAATTGGAAAGATCCGGTTCATAATTAAGCTCTTCGTTTTCCGGATACAAACGTCGGATCGGGGTTGTTGGCACGTCAGTTTTGGCATCTATCGGTGGTTCAGCAACAATTTCCGAATCAGTGGACGATGAAATTTGGTCAGGGGCGGTAAATGTCTTCGTTACGTCAGATTGCTCTTTAGATTCGACGGGTTCCGTGGAATATGTATGGCTGCCAGTTCGCAAATCAATGATGTCATCAAAATCGGATACATCCGAAAGTATAAAAGATCCATCAAAACCGATGATTGCCCCGGTATGCCCCGTTCTTTCTGGCAAATTCGGGTCATAGGTTGCATCTTCCAAAAATGGAGATTCGGGAGGCATGACAATTTCCTGGTTATTGAACTTCTCCTGCAATTTGGTTATTGCCATTTTCGCAATTTTGCTATCCGGATTGACTTTTGCACATGCTTTTAATACTTTCATTCTATCAATATCTGAATTCAGGGTTTCTGCCAGCCACATCCATGCCATCTCATTTTGAGAATCATTGCGAATGATATCAAAAAGATTTTGGCGAGCTTCTTCATTTTTCCCCGCACGAACAAGTGCAATTGCATCATATAATGTACTAGTCGACATAGCCACCTACCCTGTCAAAAACTTTAACTTTCATTATTATGCACAATTTACGTGAAATGAGCAAGTAATGATGAAAAAAATAACTGTCTTGTTTGTTAGTTGCAAGTTATATGACAGTTTTAAGAAATAAATTATTGGATCGTTGCTTTTTTTATAGATTCGGTATAATACAAAAACATGAAGAAAATAATTAGTCAATTGATATTGTGTTTTTTATTGCTATCCTTTTGGATAACTCTTCCGGAAAAACCGGTCTCAGCGGCTCCATTGCGTGAACTGACCCCATCAGATTTGATCAGCCTGATAAATGGAATGCGGGTTGCCTATGGATTGCCAGCTTTAAACATCAACAGTATTCTAATGAGTACTGCCCAACAAACCTCGGATACAATGGCCATTAATGATATTCATTCACATATTGGGAATGTAAGCGGGAGAGTCATGGCGGCGGGATATGGTGGTGGAGGAACTGCCTGGGCAACAGAAAATTTTGCGATTGGTCCGATGACGATCGAACAAATTCAACAGGTTTGGGCAGATGCAGATCATATGATCCCGGTTGTTGGTGCAAATTACACCGATATTGGCGCAGGAGTAACAACATTAAATGGCCGAACCTGGTATATCGTTCATGCTGCCTATTCGAGTGGTGGTACAGTCATCCGTAATACTGCTGTCCCTGGTACTTCAGGAACCGCGGTCGTGCCACTTGTTTCACAAATCATTATCCCGGTTGAGACAGCAATGCCAAAAGAAGATGGATCTGTCATTCATGAAGTGCAGAGTGGACAGGCACTCTGGAGCATTGCAATTGCTTACAACACGAAGATTGAGGAACTTATCCGGTTAAACAACCTTTCCAGCAAAGATCCGATCATTTATATCGGTCAGGATCTAATTGTTTTTCCAAGTGATATCACACAAACACCTACAGCAGATCCTCTTAGTATTACCGGTACTCAATCCAATAATAGCCCTACTTCCACCATTACCGTCACATTGGCACCCACAAAGACACCTACAAAGCGACCGACAGCGACCAAACAAGCGACACCAACGATGACAGCAACAGCTACTGAGGAAAATTTCTTACGGAAAGAAGGGGTTGAACTACTGGGAGACCGTAATTTTGGAACAGTTATTATCAGTGTGTTGGCATTAGGTATTCTTTTAATGGTCGTTGGCAGTTTTAGCAGGTTTAAAAAATAATAAGGGATAATTATTCTCCAGCCAAACAATCGATTGTATATTCTTACCGAATTCACTTCTGATCGATTTTTCAGGACACCTTTTTGACAAATTTAGTAGAATAAAGATAGATTTTGTGCGTTGAAAGTGGGGCGGTATGCCGGAAGAAATTAAAATACCTAAAGCTGAAGATCCGAACATTCTAATTGAAGATCTCGATAATCCCAAATTCTATATTAATCGCGAATTAGGTATGCTTGAATTTCAGCGGCGTGTTTTTGAAGAAGCACAGGATGAATTAAATCCGTTATTGGAACGCGTAAAATTTATTTCGATTGTTGGGTCAAACCTCGATGAATTTTTTATGGTGCGTGTCGGTGGACTGATCATGCAGCGTGATGCCGGGGTCATCAGTGGCAGTATTGACGGATTCACACCCAATCAACAATTAATAGAAATTCGAAAAATTGCCGGAAAACTAATGGTGGAAGCACGTAGTTACTGGCACAATACGCTGATACCTTTACTTGAAAAATCAGGAATCCACATTTTGACATATAACCAATTAACCGAACGACAAAAAGAATTTGTCAACGGATATTATGAAGAAGTTGTGTTCCCATCCCTTACACCCCTAGCATTCGACCCTGGGCATCCATTCCCACATATTTCAAACTTGAGTCTGAATTTAGCTGTTTCAATTGAAGATGAAGACCATGATGAGCATTTTGCCAGAGTAAAGGTGCCCTCTTCATTACCACAATTGGTCCCCATAAAACGATCCTCTGGTAATTTTCGAAGGGACGGAACCTTACCAAGACATCATTACTTTATTTGGCTGAGTAATTTAATCATTCAAAATCTTTCCAGTCTTTTCCCTGGGATGACCATAAAAGAAGCTTATCCTTTTCATGTAACCCGAAATGCTGATTTTGAAATTCAGGAACTGGAAGCTTCAGATTTATTGGAAGTAATGGAAGAGTCTGTCCGTAGCCGTAGATTTGGTAAAGTTGTTCGCCTGATGGTGCAAAAAGATATGCCTGAATCCTTACAGGAATTATTGGCAGAAAATATGAACATGGATAAACGCGATATCTATGCGCTTGATCTACCATTAAACCTGCAAAGTTTGATGGATTTGCATAAAATGGAAATGCCATACTTGAAGGACCGTCCATTCCATCAACATATTATCGAAAAATTCCGAAGTGTGGAAGGTTTGGATTACAACAAGGTATTTGCTGCCATTCGATCTGGCGACATACTTTTCCACCATCCTTACGATTCTTTTACTCCGATTATTGATTTTCTAAAATCTGCTGCCCGTGATCCCAATGTCCTGACAATCAAAATGACCCTCTACAGGGTAGGAAAAAACTCGCCCATTGTAAAAGCATTACTTGAAGCCCGAAGGGATTTTGGGAAACAAGTAGCTGTTCTGGTTGAACTTAAAGCTCGATTTGATGAAGAAAGTAACATTAGTTGGGCACGAATGTTGGAACAGGAAGGCGTGCATGTGACCTATGGGTTAGTTGGCTTAAAGACCCACAGTAAAATTGCGTTGGTTGTTCGAAAGGAAGGTGAACACATTCGCAGATATATGCATCTCGGCACAGGTAATTATCATCATGTCACAGCAAATCTTTACGAGGACCTCGGTTTGTTAACCTGTGATGAAGAAATTGGAGCTGATGCCAGTGATCTTTTTAATTATCTGACTGGCTACTCTTTGAAAAAGGATTATCACAAACTCCTGGTTGCACCTATTAATATGCGTCAGCGATTTGTCGAGATGATTGATCGGGAAATTGAGCACCAAAAGCAATTTAAAAATGGATATTTGATTTTTAAGGCAAATGCGATCGTAGATCCAATGATTATTAAGAAACTTTATCAGGCATCTCAAGCTGGAGTTAAAGTTGACTTGATAATTCGTGGAATATGTTGTTTGCGTCCAGGAATAAAAGGGTTAAGTGAAACTATTCGCGTGATCAGCATCCTGGGTCGTTTTTTGGAACACAGCCGCATTTTCTATTTCCAGAATAACGGTCAGGAAGAAATCTATATGGGCAGCGCAGATCTGATGCAGAGGAATTTGAACCAACGAGTGGAAGTTCTGTTTCCGGTACAAGAACCAACCATGGTTCGTTCAATCCGAAAGAATATTTTGGATGTCTACCTGGCTGATAATGTTAAATCAAGACTGATGAAATCCGATGGTACTTATACACGTCTAAAACCACATAATCGTAGAGCCGCAAAAAACGCTCAAGTTATTTTTATTGAGAGAGCAAATCGTCGAAATTAATCGGAATGAGGAGCACAGTCCTCACAAATCTAAAGAAAAAATAATCAGGAGTTTTCACATGTCTGTTTTACCCGTTTCAACTGAATATACAGCAAATCCCAAACGATACGATCATATAGCCTATCGCCGTTGCGGCTGCAGTGGTATTCATTTACCGATAATTTCACTTGGTCTGTGGCACAATTTTGGTGGGGTGGATACTTTCGAAAATTGTCGGGCAATGGTTCGTACTGCATTTGACACAGGTATCACCCATTTCGATTTGGCCAATAATTATGGTCCTCCACCAGGAAGTGCAGAGGAAACATTTGGGAGAATACTTCAAAAAGATTTTCGAAATTATCGCGATGAGCTGATTATTTCTTCTAAAGCTGGCTATGATATGTGGCCTGGGCCTTATGGAGATTTTGGGTCAAGAAAATATCTTGTTGCCAGTTTGGATCAAAGCCTAAAGAGAATGGGTTTGGATTACGTTGATATCTTTTATCATCATCGCCCAGATCCAAATACACCAATTGAAGAGAGTATGGGAGCTCTGGATCACATCGTACGCACCGGAAAAGCCTTATATGTTGGGATTTCCAATTACCGTCCCAAAGAAGCTCGACTTGCAATTAAGATCCTTCGACAAATGGGTACTCCCTGTTTGATTCATCAACCCAATTACAATATGTTTGATCGATGGGTGGAAGAGGGATTATTGGATGTGCTTACTGAAGAATCTGTTGGCTGTATTGTCTTTTCTCCACTTGCCCAAGGGATTCTCACCAATCGATATCTGGAAGGGATTCCAGCAGATTCTCGTGTCGGAAGATCCGGTGTCTTCTTAAGTGCTGAGGATCTGACTGAACAACGGATGGCAAAAGTACAAAAATTGAACGAAATTGCAAAAGCACATGGTCTCACAATGGCACAATTAGCAATTAACTGGACACTTCGAAGACCAGAGGTTACTTCGGCATTAATTGGTGCTTCAAAACCACAGCAAATTACCGAGATCGTACAAGGAACCATGAAATTGGAATTTAGTAAAGATGAACTATTAGAAATCGAATCAGTTCTATCAAACCAGTCATGAATGTTGATCTCAACCAGATAACCAATTTCTACGCCATAACTGAACAACTGCTCACTGGGGGAATGCCCACTGTGGAGCAGTTAAAACACTTACAGAATGAAGATGTGGATGTAGTCATTAATCTGGCATTAGATGATTCTCCAAACGCATTATCGAAGGAGATGGAGATTTTGCAGGATCTTGGGATGACTTACGTCCAAATCCCTGTGGAATGGGAAAATCCAAGATTGTCCGACCTGGAAAAATTTTTTGATATCATGGAAAAATATAAATCCAGGAAATTATTTGTTCATTGCGTTTTGAATATGCGCGTCTCTGTATTCATTTACCTCTATCGCATGATCAAAGATCATATCCCTGCTGAGATTGCCATTCTTGATGTTCGTAGAATCTGGGATCCAAACCCAATCTGGCAAACCTTTATAGAATTATCACTTAATCAATTTAACGAGATAGAAAAACCCGGGTGAAAAGCCAAGCTTTCCATCCGGGATATTTTGTTGATTATTGCCGATCCAACAGCCAGTAAGAACCTCCGCTAACCTCCCTGTCCATGATCTTAAAATCAATCAGACTCCTTCGGAGAAAAGCATAATCCGGATGAAATTTTTCCAGAACCTGATTGACTTCTTTTTCACTATATTTTTTACCAAATTCAAATTTTTGAGCAACAAAAATTAATATCGCGAAAAGTTTCTTTTGTTGTGTTGGAATCAACTTAAGAGTGCCATCCGGGTTGGAATAATTTTTAATTACCTTTTGATCGTATGCATCCAAATCTACATCTTCAGTTATGGATGGCAGCTTGTTTTTCGCCAATAATTCTTTTGAGAGACTTTCCAATCGCTCAACATTTAAAGAGTAAACGTTGTAGTAACTTTCAGCGCGTGCGCTAACCAAACCGGCTTTGCTCAATCGGGAAAGATGGTGGGAGACTGTAGAAGAACCAATACCCAATATTTCTGCCATTTGTTCAACTGAAAAATCTTTTTGTGCTAACAACCCTACAATTTTCAAACGATTGGCATCTGCCAGGGCTTTAAAAAACTCCAGTAACTGTTCATTCATATTATCCTGCTCATTCATATCAAACCTCATATATTTAATTTCATATCTATCAATTTAATTATATAGATATCGACTTATATGTCAAGATCTCTTATCAGATTAAATAAATTTAATCGCTCCAAGTTGATAATATAGAGATCACATGCCCGGGAATTAAGAACTTAATTTATAATTGAATTTTCATCAACAAATTTAATTAAATTTAATTACGTTCCATCGATACATGCTATCAATTATTAGCGTACCCACTACTGGAAAGTCGGGTTTATGTAAATATCATAAAAGAAAAGGAAACTTACTGTTGAACAAAAATCCGTTACTCATTTATAACCCAATCGCAGCCCAGGAAAAAGCACGCTTAAATTTACCTTTGGTCGAGTCACTTCTTCAAGAAAAGAATTTTAGCTATGAACTTAAACTTACAGATCAACCCGGCGCTGCTCTTCTTTTAGCAAAAAGCGCAGCAGAAGAAGGACGTGATTTAGTGATTGCAGCTGGAGGTGATGGAACCGTAAATGAAGTGATCAATGGTATCATGCGAGCGGAAGGAACCAATTGGAAACGTCCCGCATTAGGAGTCTTGCCTGTTGGTCGCGGAAATGATTACGCTTTCGGTATTGGGATCCCCCATGATTTTAAGCAAGCGGTTGAAATATTGGTGAAGAATCAGCGTCAAACACTCGATGTTGGAAAAGTGACCGGTGGGGATTTTCCAGAGGGACGTTTTTTTGGCAACGGGGTCGGGTTAGGGTTTGATACCGTTGTTGGATTTGAAGCAATGAAAATAAAGTGGCTGCATGGCATTGCTTCTTACCTGCTTGCTGTCATCCGGACAATGTTCTTGTATGCGCATGCCCCTGTCTATGAATTATCTTATAATGCGAAAACAATCCAGCAGCCTTATTTGATGGTTTCCATTATGAACGGAAGGAGAATGGGGGGATCCTTTATGATGGCGCCTACCAGCAGCGCCACAGACGGAAAATTTGATCTATGCCTGGCGGGAGACATTAAGCAACATCAAATCTTACCGGTCGCCGTGAAATTTATGAGTGGTACACAAGAAAAAGATCCGCATGTTAAAATGGATCGCACGAGTGAAATTACGATCAAAGCTATAGCCGGGAAGAAAATTCCCGCCCACGCGGACGGAGAAACCATATGTGTTGCAGGTGATTTCTTAAAAGTAGAGATCGTTCCTTTAGCTTTAGATGTAATCACAAACCTGGAGAATGCCCGGTTATGAACCGAAAGTTAAAGGTCATTAATTGGGTTATTAGAAACCTGATTCAAATTGTTTGCCGGGTTCACCCGGAAGAGCTTTCTAAAGTTCCCAATGATGGACCTGTAATTCTGGTAGGTAATCACATTAATTTTCTTGAAGCCCCAGTAATGATGCCTTTTTTAAATAATGCTAATGTTATCGGAGTGGCAAAACGTGAAAGCTGGAATAATCCGTTATTCAATTTCCTTTTCAATCAATGGGGCGTTATTCCTATTGAAAGAGAAATGATTGACCGTGAAGCATTCTCTAAATCAATCGAAGCTTTAACGAATAACAAGATTTTAGCAATTTTCCCAGAAGGCACACGTAGCAAAAATGGACATTTATTAAAGGGTAAACCCGGAGTTGTGGCCATTGCAATTAAAAGTAAAGCACCATTGATGCCAATTAGCTTTTATGGATATGAGGATTTTTGGAATAACTTGAAACATTTAAAAAGGACCGACTTTCATGTTGCTGTGGGGGACCGATTTCATCTCAACTTAAATGGTAATGGCCTGTCAAAAGATGTGCGCGAAGAAGTAACCGACGAAATCATGTATAAAATAGCAGAATTGCTGCCTGCAAAATATCTGGAGAATTATCCTAATGCATATCAAAAGACATATAAATATATTGTTACAGATAAAGCCAATTAGGGTTACTTAATAAATCTTTTTTACTATCTGACTGATAATTTGAATGGCAAAATCGATTTCTTCCATAGTCGTTTCTCTTCCTACAGAAAAACGCAAGGTTCCCATTGCCCATTCGACCGGAACATTCATTGCAGCAAGCACGTTAGAGATATTTATTTGGTCTGCATGACATGCCGCCCCGGCGGATGCTGCCACCTGTGCGCTGATCCTGGATAGCAAAACATTTGCTTGTTGATTAAAAAAAGAAATGCTGAGCGTATTTGGCAGCCGTAAACTCGGGTGCCCATTTACGCGGGAAGTATCACCCCCGACATTTGTGATGATTCCCAACTGCAACCTATCCCGCATTTCTCGGAAATGATGATTATTAATATCCAAATCCTGCATCACAATTTCCGCAGCCTTTCCTAAACCGGCAATTTCCAGAACATTCTCTGTCCCAGGCCGAAGGTTGCGTTCATGACCAGCACCCTGGGTAATTTTTTCAATTTGGATACCTGTGCGAATGTACAAAGCTCCCACACCTTTCGGAGCGTAGAGTTTATGGCCAGCAACAGATAGCAGGTCAACACCCATTTCGTCCACATCAACTGCTATTTTCCCAACAGATTGAGCCGCATCACAATGAAATGCTGCACCAGCCTGATGCGTAATTCTTGTTAATTCCTGGATTGGTTGGATTGTGCCCACTTCGTTATTTGCATGCATTATGCTAACAAGAATCGTGTCAGAGCGCAAAGCAGAATGCAAATCTTGCGGGTTTACCATTCCGTATTGGTCTACCGGAAGAATCGTCAGTTCAAAACCAACTTCGACCAGAGATGAACACACATCCAGGACTGCCGGGTGCTCAATAGCAGAAGCGATGATGTGGTTACCTTTTAGCCTGTTTTTTAGGCAATACCCGCGGATTGCTAAATTGTTCGATTCAGTTCCTCCACCGGTGAATATTATTTCGTCCGGTAAAGCCCGCAGCATGGAGGCTAATCGTCTTCGTGCAGTTTCGAGGACTAATTTTGCCTGTACACCATATGGGTGACTGCTGGAAGGGTTCCCGAAAACATCATAAAGATAAGGCAGCATTGCGTCAGCTACCCGCTTATCAATCGGTGTGGTTGCGTTGTAATCCAGGTAAATTGGAGTTTTCATTTTTTTATATCCAAAATCGAAGTTATGTTAGCCATCTGTTGAAATTTAATAGATTTACTTAATTTTTCCTAAACAAGAAAGCTATCCATTAATGTACAAATTGCCAAGGAGAAAGTTTTTTTTCTAACCAATCGACCACAAAATAAAGGCCAAATCCCAGAATACTCATGGCAACAATCCCGGCATACATGGTTGGATAATCAAATAGAGTTGAACCATTTAAATAAATATAATATCCAAGTCCTTTTTGAGTTGCAAATAATTCTGCAACATATAAAACAGCCACAGCTGTTCCAACAGACTGACGCAGCGCAGTTAAAATTGCAGGAATACTGGCAGGCAGGTAAACAAATCGGAACAATGCTCTGCGTCCCGCACCAAGACTGCGAACACTCTGGATTAATTCCGGTCGAAGGGACGTCGCCTGATCACGGACTAAAACCAGTATCTGAAAAAACAAAATAATAAAAATGATAAAAATTTTTGATGAATCCCCAATTCCCAGAAACAACAACACAACCGGTAACAGAACCACTTTGGGGATTGGATAGAGCAAATAAATTACCGGGGCTAAGAATTGATTAAGCGTTTTAGATTGACCCAAAAACAATCCAATTGGGGATGCAATGACGATTGCCAACAATGTACTTACCAGTACCCGCCAGAAACTTGCCATAAAATGCATGGGAAGATCCCTCCCCAATCCCCGCACAAAAGCAGCGGAGACGACCAACGGGGTAGGAAAAATATCCCGATTAACCAGCATGGATAAAAGTTGCCAAATGACCAATAACATTACTAACGCAGCTAAAACTTGTCTGGGTTTTGTCATTGACTCATTCTTTCGCGAAGTTGTTGGCAAATCTGTAGATACGCATCGCTCTGCCGATATCCAGGCCGACTCATATCCGGATTTTCAATGACCTGTGCATCTCGGTTTGGCGGTACTTCTAATAACAAAATCCTCTCTCCCAATATTGCAGCTTCCTCAATCGAATGCGTAACAGTAAGCAGGGTGAGATTTTGTTCACGCCATAATTCAAGCACAAGTTGTTGAAGCCCCTCCCTAGTTGGTGCATCTAGAGATGAGAAAGGCTCATCCATCATCAATAAATCCGGGTTCAATACCAATGTTCTAGCAATTGCAGTCCGTTGTCGTTGCCCTCCCGAAAGCTGCGATGGGAATTTATTTGCCTGGTCAGCAAGACCAAGTCGATCCAGCCAGGGATCGATACTCATTTTTTTTTGGTCATTTTCAATAGGAGCATGTATGCCGTCCGGTCCATAAAATTGGCGAATATCAAGACCGAGAGAAACATTTTTTCGGACAGTAGCCCAGGGAAGCAGACCATAATCCTGAATGATTAATCCATTTTGTGGTCTTGGGTGGGTTACCTGGATTCCATCAATAGCTATTCTGCCTGAAGAAGGTAAACGCAATCCGGACAACAGATACAGTAAGGTGCTTTTTCCACAACCAGAAGGACCTATAATTGACCAGGCATCTCCTCGATCAACAGACCAGTTAAATTGATCAAAAACAGGTGGCATGTTAGGATATTCAAATTTAATATTCTGAACTTCAATCATGTTAGGCACAAACTAATTTTAATGCAATCAAGAAAAAACGCATGATCGAAATGAATGTACATATTATTGGTGTGTTCGGTCAACATTGATTATGGCAAGAAAGACGCATTTACACAGCGATCATATGCCACGTCAGTAGTAAGCATTCCTTTTTCCTGCGCCCAAAGTAAAACATCTTGAAATTGCGCTTCACTTGGTACGCTGGCTGTAACAAATGGTGGAACTTCAAACTTCCCCTGTAAAACCGCTGGCAGAATGTTGCTGTCCAGCAAAGTACGTTCATATTTCGATGGATTTGAATTAATGGCAGTCACAGCTTCCTCAATCGCAGCAAGAAAATTGCGGACCGCATCTGGATTTGAAGATATAAATTTACTTCGAAAAGAAATGGCACTATGACTAAGCTCTGGATATTTACTATCTGCCAGAACTACCGTTGCACCTTGTAAAACCAACAAAGAAGAGACAGGTTCTGGCATCGTTCCGGCTGATAATTCACCATTACTAATTAAAGCCAGACGATCGGGAATTTTAGGTACAGCCACAGTAACAATATCTTCAGGTAGAAAACCTTCTTTTTGCAACAAACGATCAGTCAAGTAAGCAATTACTGTTCCTTCTGAGATTCCAATCTCCACACCCTTCAATTGATCGACTGTGGTGATTCCGCTTTTTTGGGAAGCCAGAATACTGAACAATGCATGGTCTTTAGTAGCCGCTCTGGCAAACCGGACAATTTGTATTTTTTCGGTATCCCGGTTATTCATGATGGTTGTCAACACTTCATTTATTACGCCATCCACCTGATCTGCAGCCAGCAATTGGTCCCGTTCTGGGCCAGACCCAACAGGAATGATCTCAACATCTAAATTATGCTTCTTAAAATACCCTTCTTGCTCGGCTACATAAATCGGCAACGAGTCCAATACCGGTAAAACTGCAAATTTAAGAGCGGCTGTTTCTTTTGGTTTGGGATTGCAAGCGCTTAAAGCAAAAATTATCATAAATACAAATAAAATTATTTTTGTAATTGAATTTTTATTTTGGTATTGATACATTTTTACCTTCTTCTTCTAAAAATAATCAGATAACAAAATTATACCTTTGTTAATTCATTGCTTAATGAAAATAAGTCTAAAACCTAAATTTGGCTCGTACAGACTATTTCGTTAAAAGATCGATTATTGTTACAATAAATTAGTCTTTACACTTTGAGGAGGTCAAAATGTCCAGTTTAAAAACCACACTAACCGGATATGTCGGTTATCGTGGAAGGGAAGGGCATCTGAGCTTTGTATTACACCGTATCACCGGCCTGGGAACCGCCCTTTTCCTT
>PHBS01000073.1 GCA_002841995.1 Chloroflexi bacterium HGW-Chloroflexi-8 | reverse complement strand
GCAATCAGTGTTCGAATTCAAGCACAGGAAGCGGTAAATCCAATCACCGTGGCTGGGTGGAAACCTTCCATCACGGCCAGCAAAGCTTTGCAAGCGCTGGTGAATGCACTTCAGGTTGTCGTAGACGCATTGATCTGGATTGTTATCACGATCCTCCCAATCCTGATCGTAATATTTCTCCCAATCTATCTTATCTTCCTGGTTATCCGGTCCGCAGTTCGTAAATCGAATCAAAAGCGAAAAGAAAGAAAATTGAGTGAGCTTAAAAATACTTTGGATCAAGACAAATAAGTAGTATCGGAAAACCTATCAAAGACGCACCTGAGAAATTAGGTGCGTCTTTGTTTAATGCTCTGGATAATCAAAAAAATTTAATTACCAAAGAATTTCAATCTGGGAAATTTTGTCAAATTCCAAAGAAATTCGATAGACATCATCCGGTAATTCAGACCACTGTGCAAGATTTTCGTCAGCTAAAACTTTTAACGGTTTTTTGGGTAAATAAAGGAATACAGATCCTTTTGCAATACGAGGAAGATTTATTTGGAACTTCAGCCCATTTTCAGACTCCTGCCATGTCGATAGTTCCAAACCCATTGAAATGTGTAAATCAGATCCAAGGTAAGTGGAATTATTTGACACTTCTCTTAATGCAATCAGTGCAACACCATGAGCTTCCAAGTCAGGTATCTGAATGGGATCACCTGCTTTTACTAAACGAATTTTTTGATCCCAAAAAGAGAAAGCCCAATAATTCAATTTAGGCAAGTTAAAGTCTGGGAATATTACAAAAACTTCACGTTTATTCTCTTTCCAATTGAATCTTGCTAACAAATGCCAATTGCCTGATTGATTATTTAAATCGAGTCTAATGTTGTGTGGTGTAGTTTTGTCCAACCAGTCCATGACATACGCCCTTTTGCCAATAACTGGAAATAGTTTTTCTGCAATTATTCTTCGCTCATTCGATAATTCTGGTAAATCGTCTGAAATCAAAATGGAACCACCCGTAATTGCAATGGCTGTGCTCAGTGATTGTACTTCTGCCAATGTTAAATCGGTATTATCTCTAATCAATAAACAGTCAGGGTCATTTATCCACCAACGACCATGTTGTTCTGCTCTGGAGATTATGTTCTGGATTGAATTACGAGCACATGGCATATGTGGTTCACGTTTGAATGGAAAACTTAATCCAGCAAATTTTGGTGTCCAATTACCACTTACGTCCGCCCCAATCCGGTTTGCATCTACAATTCCGATAACCGAACCTAACGGTGCGCCACAACCAAGCAAAAATATCTCATTGCCAACCCGATCTCGTATGGATTGCATTGCACTTCGCAAGATTTGCGCTCTTGTTTTTGTGCGGTCGAAGCGTTTCCCTTTTAAAGCACCTGCATACAAAAAGTCTAATTTTAAGTAAGGAAAGCCCCAGGATTTTGATGCTGTTCCGACCACATCAAGCGCGTATTCAAGCGCTTCGGGTGCTGTAAGATCGAGGGCTTGTGTAAATGTGTTCCACACAAAACCTGCGTTGACTGTTTGTCCATTTGCATTCCGTAATAACTTATCCGGATTTGAAATAGCATATTCACTGTTGGGGTGAAGGATGAACGGTGCCAGCCATAATCCCGGTAAAAATCCTTTCTCTTTAATTGCCTTGGCTGTTGGTTGTACGCCATTTGGAAAACCATTTGAAAAAGAATACCAATCTCCGACTTCCTTTTCAAAGCCATCATCAATTTGAACCAATTCCAATGGCATTCTATTTTTAAATGCCTGGATGTTCTCTAAGTTTTGTAGTATTTTTCTTTCGGATATATTCTGATAGAAATGATACCAGGAACACCATCCGGCAGGGGAAGAATCACGAACTGACACTTCGTTTTCGACTTTTACAGCGTTGTAATACACCCCAAATGGATCCGGTTGATCAATATAGTTTGCATAAATAACCGCCCAATCTGTCTCCATCGAATAGCTGGGTGCAATCAATGTTTGGTCACCATTTGCCCAAATACGGATTTTAGGATCATCTTTGATGTCTACTTCTATGGAACCAAAATGGTTTTTTTGAGAAAGAAATCCGAACAAACAAGCAGTACGGGAATTCCTGTCTGCTAAAACCCCATAAAAATCTCCTGTGAAACGTCCTTGTTGACGAAATAAAGGTGTACCCGGATTTTGTACCAAAACATCCTGAAAAAATTTTAAACGTGTTTGTCGTTGTATTTGGTCATCGCGATATGATCCGGTAAACGACCAGGATTGCCAGCCACTGGAAAAAAATGAAAACGCCGGCTTAGATGCTTCATTCCCAGAAAAATAGCGGCCTTTTATGTTATTTCGGGCAAATCCAATATTGAGCAATTCAATTGAGTCTATAAATACATTCTCATTTGATTGATTCTCGAATATTACTTTCCATAAAAAAATCGGCTGATCGTCACATATAGCAAAAGTCACTCGAACAATTAATCCTTCATCCTCAATGAAAATTGAGAACTCTAATTGTCGCAATTTTCCATGGGGTGAATCGATTGTTGTTTTCATTAATTGAAATGAATCCCATGCAGACTGTAATAAAATTATTTTTCGCTTACTTTTTTGAATTGTAAGATTCAGACCGGCATCTTCAAATGAGGCAAATCCAATTCGATTTGCTTTAAGACTAAAAGATCCTTTTTCTGGAAAAACATTCAAAATGAAATAATTATTTTGTAATTGGTAATTGGACATGGGTTCTCCCACAAGATGATGATTCGATTCTACAATGGAAATGGCACTTTATACAATTAGTAAAACTGAATTCTTAATCAAAAGAATTGATCTTTTTTCGATCGCAAGTTGCCTTTTGGTAAGAACTTGGCAAAAATACTTGATTTGATTTATGATTCAGGAAATTAAAACCAGGAGAACATGATTGAAAAGACGTAACGTGAGACGGTTTTTGTTGCTGCTCGGCATCCTATTTGTAAGTTCAGCGTTATTACTTTCGATTATTAAATTCAGAGAGTCTCAAAAACAAATCTGTGTTTTTCCAAATGGATTTGAAATTGAGAATATTCCGGTCGGTGGGTTAACTCCTGAATTTGCCAAACAAAGAGTAAAGCAAATCTTTGAAAGTCCGATTACCGTTAAGATTGATGGATCCCAGCTGCAAATTAACCCCAAGGATTTGGGGACTACCACGAACATTGATCAAGTGATCGAGAGAGCAGCAAAACCTTGTACTCAAATGACAGCATGGCAGAAATTCTGGTTTTCAATCTGGAAATTACCGGTTTCTGGATTTGAAACTGACCCTATTGTGGTGAATGTGGAAAATTCCAATATTCAGACTTTTGTGGATGGTAATATCATTAATCGTTACATAGAATTGCCGTTGTACCCATTTGCTTTGCCTGGAACAACTCAATTTGCATCCGGAAAACCCGGAACCACGATTGATCGTGATTTACTTGTAAGGAAAATTGCAGAAGCTCTTCAAAATCCAGAAAACCGGTTTGTGGAAGTATCGACCTCTAAGGTGAGCGAGATGGAGCCGGATTTGTCACAAATCGAATATTTGCTGAAAGATAATATTCAAAAATCAAATTTCGAGGGAATTGTCGAAATTTACCTTAATAAGCTTTCGACTTCTGAATCAATCCAATTTGCATTTCAGAACCGTAACCCGGTAACACCTGATATTGCCTTTACGGCTGCCAGTACTGTGAAAATTCCGATTATGGTATCTTCTCTTTGGCGTGAAGAATTTCCTGTAAGTGACCTGGTTCTTGGTTGGCTCAATCATATGATTATCTATTCCGAAAATGATCCGGCTGATAGACTTATGGAAAGAATTAGTGGTGTCAGAGGACCACTTGTTGTTACCGAAGATTTACAAAAAATGGGATTGCCCAACACTTTTATCTCTGGCTATTTTTATTTTGGTGCGCCATTGTTGGATGTTGTCTCAACACCGGCAAATAGCAGGACAGATATCGATCTTGATCCAGATCTTTATAATCAAACTACTACTTCAGATATAGCTGCATTGTTGAGCGAAATTTATAAGTGTGCATCAAACAACAAAAATAAGCTGGTCGAAATATCTGAAAATAAAATTACTGCTGAAAAATGTCAGTTAATGGTTGATACATTGTCCAAAAATAAAATAGGGGCATTAATCGAAGCGGGTGTACCTGAAGGGACACGTGTTGCGCATAAACATGGTTGGAGTGAAGAAACAGATGGATTGTTGCACACCGTAAGTGATGTAGCTATCGTTTTCGGTCCTGAGAATGATTATGTGTTTACGATATTTGTTTACTCTTCTCAGCAATTATTATTTGACGATGCAAATTATTTAATTGCTTACTTAGCCCAAACTGCATTTAATGGGCTAAATCCAAACCATCAAATTATCTGGGAATTTTCTGAAAATTGATTTGGAATGTTCGTTAGATTACTTAAATTGATTGTGAAAATTATTCAGGTTGTAGGATCAAATAAGTTAGCATTCCTGGTTCAATAGTTATGAATTTTTCCAAAAATATCCCATTCGTATAGGTACTTACCCGATAGTCTCCAGCAGGCAAATTCCTTAATGCGAAATTTTCTTTCCAGTATGATATTTCTGGCATACCTGCTGTATAAGTTTGAATAAACCTGGGGATCTTTGTTTGATCGATTTCTTCTCCGATGAGGGGTTGAATTGATATAGGGTTTTCAGAAAGATAATTACCGTTTTGATCAATAACCTGACCGGTCAGAAATCCTGACTTATTACGATCTTCCGAATAATTGAAATCCAAATAGAGTTCAGGATTTATCGTGTTTTCTAATAAAGGTTGATTTACTCGAATTTCAAAATGCAGGTGGCTTCCAGTTGCTCCACCACTGTCTCCAACTTTTCCAATTTGCTGACCAATATTGACAATTTGATTTTCTTTCACAAGGATTTCAGATAAATGTGCATACAAAGTAAAGAATTGATCTCCAGTAGTTGAATTATTGTGTCGTAATATGATCATATTTCCATAAAAATTTTTGTATCTGCCCCATTGTTTTTCCAGATCATTACCTGCAAAAAACACTGTACCGGATTGGGCGGCAAGGACAGGTGTCCCGTGCGCATTATAGATTTCGACCCCATCATGGGCAACTCTTTCATTATTTTGAGTCGAACCATAAGGATACGAATTGTCAATTGTCTGGAGGTAAGTAGAGCCAAAAGGACTTTGTACGAGAGGGAAAAAATTGTGAACGCCAGTGGTTAGTTCAAAGATAAATGGTGTTTCTGATCTTACAGGAGCAACTTCCTTTGGGAAAGGCGAAATTACCGGGTTGGGTGTGATTTTTCTCGTGCTTGTAGAAATTTGAACCAACGCAGTACTTGTTTTGGACACCACAACTTGCATTTCGGTGGAAAGTATTGGTGTTTCTTTTGTTTTGGTAAAAATACCAGAATCATCCGGTCCTTCGCTACAACCACCAATGAACAAAAAAAAGATAATCAATATGATTCTAAATTTTCGAATCATCCGATTGGTAATCCACCTCTAGTGACCAGGACTTGTCTCAACTCCTCTTCAAGCTTGTTCGCCTGAATTTCCAATCCTAAAACTTGTTCCAACAATTCTTTATTTAAAGATTGATTATCAAGATTGATGATATTGGTTCTCACATTGGTGCACGCACTGGATAAACCAGCTTTGGCGAAGAATAGTCCCGAACCTGCATCTGATATTGCATTTGTATTCCCAAATTTGGCGGCTTCCAAAGCGAACTCCATAACTTCGAGAGCTTTTTTTGCTACTTTTAAAGGTACATTTGCAGCGATTGTCATTGCTTCTTGGATTGCAGCGTTGCGAATTTGAATTTCCTCATCTGTATTTTTTGGGAGCTTATAGGCTTCCATCACTTGAACAAACGATTGGGAATCTTCTGACACTGCATCTGTCAATTCTTTTCTTCGATTTTCGGATTCTTCAATCAAATTCCACATTTGATCCTGTACATCTGCATACTTTTTTCGACCCGTAGTAAGTCTGGCAACCATTGTTACAAGTGCTGCTCCTACAGCAGCTGTATGAGCAGCTGCTGATCCACCACCGGGTGTTGGGTTGGCAGAAGCAAGTTCATCTAGAAAATCTGATTGTAATACAGGCGAACCGCTATTGGATTTCATTTCTTGAAAAAGACGTTGCTCTAATACCTGCGCAGGCTCAAATGTATCCAATTGTGTATACCACTGCGCGGCATCAATTAATGCATCTTGAGGGATTAATCCTACTAATTCAGTATGATGAATTCCGGTTCCATAGCGTTCAGCCTCTCGTCTTACAAATTCCACCACTCTTGCGATCGGCGTCTTTTTAAAGTTGGTTAAATTCATTGATACTTGTGCTTTGCCATCCACCAATACACCCATGGCTTTTACGAATCGCAATCCACCGGAAGAATTACGGACTGCTTTGCTTATTTTCTGTGCAATAGAAACATCACTGGTTGTAAGATAAATGTTAAATGCAATTAATGGTTGTCTCGCACCAATGACAGTTGCTCCAGCAGTACCAACGATATTTGGACCAAAATCCGGAGTTCGAACCGGACTGGATCCTATATCCAATTTGAGTGCTTCATATTGGCCTCGACGAATATTTTCCAGATTTTGTTTTTCCGGGATTGCCGCAGCTTCTTCATAAAGGAAAACAGGAATATTTAACTCACTTCCAACCCGTTTACCAAGTCGTCTCGATATTTCGATACAATCCTGCATACTCAATCCGGAAATGGGAACAAAAGGTACCACGTCGGTTGCACCAAGACGAGGATGTTCCCCCGAATGTTCATCCAAATTAATCAAATTTGAGGCTAACTTGATCGATTGAAAAGCAGCCTCTTCGACAGAAGAGGGTTCACCAATGAAGGTCACAACAGTACGGTTGTGATCAATATCCGAATGATGGTCAAGAATATGGACTCCGGAAATATTTTGAATGGAATTAAGAATTGCCTGAACAACTTCTGGACGTCTGGCCTCTGAAAAATTTGGGATACATTCTACTAACTGATTAGACATATAACACCTCTGAGAATTTATGAGATAATCTTATTATAACTTCGACATTGTAAGTCATTAGAGGATTTTGATATGTGCGGTAGATATACCTTATCCTATAAAGCGGAAGAACTGCAATTATCATTAGGAATTACGGATGTCCCTCAAGGATGGGAGGCTCGTTATAATATTGCTCCGACACAACCCATCCCGGCAATCATAGACGAAAAAGCGAGGAAACTTGAATTATTGTATTGGGGATTAGTACCAAGCTGGGCAAAAGATATTTCAATAGGTAGCAAGATGATCAACGCAAGATCAGAGACGATTATGGAGAAGCCCTCATTCAAAAATTCATTTCAGAGAAGAAGGTGCTTGGTCCTGGCAGATGGTTTTTACGAATGGAAGAAATCAACGACGGGTAAATCTTCAACTCCTTATTATTTTCAAATGAAAGACCAGTCCATATTTGCTTTTGCAGGAATATACGATATTTGGCATGCTCCAGATGGTGGAGAGCTTTGGAGTGGCTCAATAATTACCACCAATGCAAATGAATTGGTTTCTCCAATACATGAACGGATGCCCGTCATTCTTGATCGGGAAATGATGTGGAATTGGTTGAAAGATTATCCGGTTAATCAGTTGGTCGGTATGATGAAACCTTATAACCCGGAAAAGATGATGGCTGTTGAAGTAAGTACAAAAGTTAATTCTGCCGGTTACGATGGACAAGATTGCATTAAACCAGTAAAAAAATTATTTGAATAACCAAATTTCTTTCTTCCCTTGACCAACTTTTATGCATCTGATAGAATATCGAACGTTGAAAGCCTCCATCGTCTAGGGGACCAGGACGCAGCCCTTTCAAGGCTAAAACCAGAGTTCGAATCTCTGTGGAGGCACAATATTCTAAAAACACCCTCAATGGGTGTTTTTTATTTATTTATATATTCCTGGGTGGGAGAATTCTAAACCGGGAACTGTTTTGAAAATCCAAAAAGGACAAGTTCCCGAACCATATTAGCCATCTCATCGATGGAATAGGGGAGATCATTTTCCAGCCACCAGGTCACAAGCGTTAATAGAGTTCCTGCGAAGAAATTACCCATCACATCAATGGGTAAAGATGGTTGATCAATTTCAAGTTCTTTAATTCGCACTGCCATGATTTGAGCAGCCGCAATATTGATAATTGAACGAAATCGATTGGAAATTTTAAATGCACCTTCCCCACGTAGAATTATTTTGTATAAGTTGGCATTTTCAGATGCATGTTTAAAAACAAGTTTTACCGGTGCAAGGATTAAGTTTTGCCTTTTATATTCCAGATTTTCACTTGAAAAAAATATTAATGAAGGGTCAATTTGTGATATTAAGTCGTTAGCAATTTCATCGATGCTTTGTAATAACAGCTGCTCTTTATCTTTAAAATGCAGATAAAAAGTCGTTCTCCCCAGGTCAGCCCGATTCGTAATATCTTCAATCGTAACCAGATCATAACCATTTTCAAGTATTAATTCAAAAAGAGCTTCCCTTAATTGTTTTCTGGTCCTTAATCTACGGCGGTCGGGTTGTCTTTCCATAATCAATCTCCTGAACACGTGTTGAATTTTAGACAGCTACACCAAATTCAATTTGACTTTGGTTTGTGGTTTATTATAATCTAAATGAACAGATTGTTCATAAATGTATAGTTTGTATTTATTATATGATCAACACGAATTATTCCTCACTGATTATGACCCGAAATTTGAAAAAAACCTACCAAAATCCTGCAGGTGAAATTCAGGCATTGAAAGGTATTAACCTCGTGATCAATCAAGGTGAATTTGTGGGTATTATTGGTCGGTCAGGTGCAGGAAAGAGCACATTGATCAATATGCTTGCCGGGCTTGATTCGATTACATCCGGTGAAGTCTGGGTAGAAAATGTCCCAATACACGCCAAAAATGAAGATTTTCTGGCGAATTGGAGAGGGTTAAAAATTGGCTTGATCTTTCAGAATTTTAATTTGATCTCCACTTTATCATTGCTTGATAATGTCATGCTTCCTTTGGACTTTTCTGGTCAATTTAATGCTAAAAGAAGCCGTGATCTGGCAAAAAAGTTATTTGACGAAGTTGGAATAAGTGAACATATTTTTAAACTCCCATCTGGAATTTCCGGTGGCCAGCAGCAACGAACGGCAATTGTTCGTGCCTTGATAAACAATCCCGCTATTATTCTGGCAGATGAACCAACAGGGAGATTGGATTCAGTCACGTCCGAATCCATTATGCACATTTTTGAAGCACAGGTGATAAAAGGAAAAACGATCATTATGGTTACTCATGATGAATCATTAATTCCAAGATTTAGCAAGGTTTATTTTATGGAAGATGGTTTGATTTTCCCAAAAAACACAAGTGATAAAAAATTGAAATGAATAATCGAAATTACGATTTAAGACAATCAATTTATGAACCCACTCAAATAATGGTTATGCGTCATGTGAACAAAACCTATCATACGTCTGTGGGTAAGTTCCCAGCATTAAAAAACATCAATATTTCGATCGAAAGTGGGAAGTTAGTGAGCGTATTGGGAAAATCAGGTAGTGGGAAATCGACACTGATAAATCTTATGGCAGGGATTGACCATCCCAGTTCAGGTGAAGTGATTATTAATGGTTCTGATATTCATAAAATGTCAGAGGGAAAAATTGCTGTATGGAGAGGGAAAAACCTGGGGATTGTGTTTCAGTTTTTCCAGCTCCTTCCAACATTATCCGTTTTGGACAACACAATGCTTCCGATGGATTTTTGTGGAACGTATCGAAAAACAGAACGGGAAGAAATCGCTCGGAATTTGTTGCGCACTCTGGAAATTGAAGACCTTTCGGAATCCTTTCCGAATTCCATCTCTGCGGGACATCAACAATGCGCAGCTATCGCACGAGCTCTTGCAAACGATCCACCCATCATACTGGCGGATGAACCAACCGGGAATTTGGATTCGAAAACGGGAGAAATGGTCATCAATATATTTAAGAAGTTAGTGTCTTCTGGAAAAACAATCATTATGGTTACCCATGATCGAAAATTAGCGAATCAGGCACAACGGATCCTGTTATTAAGAGATGGTATTTTGATAAATGAGAGTCTAACCAATGCTTTTCTCGAATTAAATGAAATTATTCTCGCAAAAATGGATTCAAAATCCGAAACATTTGAAGTAAATGCGGGGAAAAGCATGTTTTTTTCTGCAAAAGAAAGGTCGTGGTTTTGGATTTTAACAAGAGGTGCCATGACTTTGTCTATTGAAGAAAAAAACATTGTCACTGATGCCTTAAAAACCAAATTATCTGCGGGAGACATCATTGTAAATTCCGATCACGTATACAAATTCACTGCAACAGAAGATTGTCAAATACTATCTATTCCGTTGCCAGAGATTATTTCGCTCTCGAATATAGAGATCATGCAAGTTGAACAAGTAATCAGTAGAAATTTAAATACTTCTGGAGTAAATTATGCGACCGAGTTGGCATAAATTATTTTCGGATTTGTTTGTTAATCCTGTAAGGACGATATTAGTTGTCTTATCCATCACAATTGGTTTATTTGCAGTTGGTATGATCACTACCATCCATCTCATCATCCAAAAAGATATGGCTGAAGGTTATGCTCAAATAGTTCCACCAAATATATTAATTTCTGTGACCAATATTGATGAAGATATGGTGAAAAATCTTGTGAAATTGGATGGAATTGCATCTTCTGAAGGTGCCAGGAAATTCAGTGCACGAATAAAAAATATAGAGGGGGATTGGGTCAAGACAGAAATTACGGCTCGTAAATCCTTCCTTTCACCAGAAATTATCCAATTAAAGCTGATAGAGGGATCACTGGAATTAAGTGAAGGTGAAATACTTATAGATCAGTTCAAATATGAAAATGTTCTGATAAATGAAGAACATCATGTTTTTATTGAATTACCGTCAGGTATCATAAAGGAAATTTACTTAGCAGGTAAATCTCAAGATCAAACTATAGGTTTTGATACGGGTGGTGGTGGTTTTTTTATTGCACCAATTCAAGGATACATTCTAATGGAAACCCTTCCACATCTAGAACAGGCACTGACTTTTAATCAAATTTATTTAACTGTCACTCCTGAAAACGGAAATTTTAATCAAATTCAAAAAATTGCCAATAATGTTTTGGATTTCCTGGATGAAAATGAAATTGGAGTGGTGCAAACAACTGTACACGAATCTGCTACCCATCCGAATTCTATTTATGTGAATGCAATATCCGCTTTGTTGTTGGTTTTAGGTTTTTTGATTGTGTTTTTAAGCTCATTTCTGATCATTAATACGCTTTCTGCATTAATGCAACAGCAAATACAACAAGTAGGGATAATGAAAAGTCTGGGAGCAACTAAGAAACAGATTGTTTCGCTTTATATGATTTTGATCTTTTTTTATGGAATGATAGCATTTGGTGTTGCACTGCCACTTTCCCGTATTTCTGCATTTGGAATGGTTTCCTTTGTGGCGAGTAGAGTGAACTTCGAATTCCTCGGCAATCGCTTTTTGTTATTCCCAATTTTAATTTTGGCTGTAATTGCATTAATTATTCCTCAACTTGCAGGTGCTTTCCCAATTCAACACGGTGTGCGAATAAAAGTGACCGAAGCTTTAAGTGGTTTTTTGGGGCAAAGAAGTGCAATATTTGGAAAACTTGCTTTAAATAAATTAAGAATTTCCAGGCCAGTTTTGATCTCAATTCGCAATACCTTTCGAAATAGAACCCGCTTGATACTTACTTTGATTACATTAACCCTTGGTGGTTCCATTTTTATTTCGACCTTTAATGTTCAAATTGCACTTAAGAACCACACGTCAAAAATTGGACAGTATTTTTTGGCTGATGTAAATCTCGATTTTAACCAATTGTATAGAATCTCGAAAGTTCAAAATGACCTGAAATCAGTCGATCAAATCGATGTCGTCGAAGGTTGGGCTTTTGCTCCCAGCCAAATAATTTTAGATAACGGTCAGGCAGGAGAAACCGTTCGATTGGTTGGACCTCCGATTAACAGCGAGATGATAAAAGCCAATTTACTCAAGGGAAGGTGGATGCAGATTGGCGATCATAATGCAATTGTCTTAAATGAAGTATTCCAGACAAATTTTCCAAATTTGGATGTTGGTGACACTTTGCAATTGAGGGTAAATAACGAAGAAACTGAATGGGTTATCATTGGATTTTTTCAATTAGCAGGAAAAAGCACCGGATACATCGCATACACGGATTTTGACTCACTCGCCAAGATGAATAAATCTTTTTTCCACACGAGGATATTTCGAATAGCCTCAAAATATAAGAATTTAAATATATATCAACAAAAATCTCTCGCAAATGAAATTTCAACCGTATTGAGGCAAAAAGGCTATCATGTTTTACAGGTAGAAGCAGGATTATCTTTACTCGAATCAACCACTGTAGGATTAGATATTATTACGATCTTCTTGTTTGTGATGGCATTATTGATCGCAATTGTTGGAAGCATCGGTCTGATGGGTGCCATGTCCCTTAATGTGATTGAAAGGACAAGGGAATTAGGTGTAATGCGAGCAATTGGTGCATCTAACTTCACGATTTTACGTTCTGTATTGTTTGAAGGTTTACTGGTTGGTGAATTGAGTTGGTTTCTATCGATTTTTTTGGCGATCCCCATGACCAAATTATTATGTGATTCATTGAGTATTGCTTTATTCGATGCAATTGGTCTATTTGCATTTACCTGGAAAGGGATTCTGATTTGGCTCGGAGTTGTAACCTTTTTATCGATTATTTCAAGTCTTCTACCAGCGGTAAATGCTACCAGGTTGACGATTCGTGAAGTATTGGCATATGAATGATTTAGTCCGCTCGATTGGAGTTGCTATGAAAAAAATAAAAAAGATCTTCATTATTTGTTGTTTTTTTATGTTGCCTTCCTGTTCAGCATTAAGCTCTTCAACACCTGCACCAACTTTAGCTGTGGTCAATCAAAACCTACAAGCAGAATTGATCGTCGAAGGAAAACTTGTTCCGGAAAAAGATATCAAAATTGTGTCAATGGTGAGCGGAAAGATTGAAGAAATATTCGTTTCTGAGAACCAGATCATCAATCAGGATGAGATTGTGATCCAAATTGAAGGAATTGAAAAATTAAATGCCCAAATTCAGTCTGCAAAATTGGAGCTATTAAAAGCAAGAAAGGATCTGGAAAAACTCAATCGAACGGCTGAATTAGAGTTCAATAACGCACAGTTAAACCTGTCTCAAGCTGAACTTGATTTGATTAAGGCAAAAGAAGCATATAGTCCTTTCGATTCAAGTAATTATCAAGAAAAGATAGATAATGCAAAGATTGATGTCAATGATGCCGAAGTTGACCTCGAAAAAGCACAGGACAATTTTGAGCCTTATAAAGATCTGGATCAGGACAACTTACTTCGAAAACAATTCGAAAAAATCGTTGAGGAAAAACAAGATATATTAGATAAACTAAAACGTGGTCGTGATCATTTAATTCAGTCAAGAGAATTAGCTCTAGCCACGCTCAATTTATCAGAAACAGCAGTTGATGAAGCCAGGTATCAGTTTGAACTTAAACAGGATGGTCCAGATAAGGATTTACTGGAATTAGTGAATGCAAAGGTTGAAGCTGCCCAATCAAATTTGGATGCTTCTGAATATTTACTAAGAACCATACAAATTCAATCCCCAATCTCTGGAAAAGTTGTGCAAAAGTTTGTGGATATTGGTGATCAAGTTGTTATGGGTCAACCACTTTTGGTCATTATCGATGATACCAATTGGTTTGTCGAAACAGTGGATTTTACCGAACTTGATCTTACTCATATTGAAGAAGGAGACCGAGTACTTTTAAAGGCAGATGCTTATCCGGATCTTTCTATCGATGGTGAGGTTGAAAGTATTAGTCAATGGTTTTATGAAAAAAGTGGCGATATCCATTATCAAGTTAGAATTAAAGTATTGGACATAGTTCCGGAATTTCGTTGGGGATTAACTTTTGAAGTTACGGTTCCTTGATCTTGTTTATGGATTCAAATTGGTTGATTTTGGATGAATTACTAAAACAAATTCAGCTTTCTTTTGATTAAGTTGTATAAGTATTTCTGAAACTGTGCCACGATAATATTGTTCAGAACTCATGCTGATATCAGTTGCTAAAGTTATTCTGCGATTTTTTCCGAACACTTTCCCGACTTCTTCCAATAATTTCGTTAGCCTATAAGGAGTATCGAGAAGAATGATTGGTATTGATATTGATCTTAAGGCTATAAGTTTTTTCTGCCGTTCAACTTTTTCTCTGGGAAGAAATCCAGCATAGTGAAATTCTTTGATTTGAAAATCCAGAATACTCAGAGTAGCCATCAGGGATGAAGCACCTGGAATTGGAATGATTTCGAACCCAAAAATAGCTGCTTGCTCAATTAAAAAGTGTCCAGGGTCAGCAAAGACAGGTGTTCCACAATCCGAAATCAGAGCGATGTTCATTCCACCTGCAAGTTTCTGAATTAGATTTGGAACTTGTTCTTGCTCGTTATGTTCGTTGAGATTAATTAATTCTTTAGGTGGGACTGCCAACTTTTTTAGTAAGGTGCTTCCTTCTCTTAATTCTTCACACACAATGAGATCGACGCTTTTTAAAGTATTTATCGCACGCAGTGTGATATCTTCCCAATTACCAATAGGTGTTGCGACGATATATAATGAGCCTGTTTTTTTCATTTTCTCCCGATAGTATACCTACGAATCACTGGTTCCTTATTGGCAGTTTTTGCATAATCCGAAAATCTGTAACCAGTGATCATTAATTTTATAGCCGAACTGATCACCGATGTTTTTGAAGAATAAATTCAGATTGTCTCCTTCAAAATATTCAGCTTTTCCACAATTTTGGCAGACCAATAAATGCTGATGACCCGAACTTGCCTTGAAAAAAGATTGGCAACCATCAGGCATGTGCACACGATCGATCAATCCCGCCTGTTCCAGTTTTTCCATGGTGCGATAAACTGTAACGATACCAATTCGCGGATATTTCTCCTTCGCTTGTAAATATACTTCAGAAGGATTCAAAATGGAATCACAATTGGCTAGAATTTCGGAAACTATTTGTAAAGGTCGTGTAATTCGAAACCCTTTTAATCTTAATTTATCCATCCAATTTGGATAATTAACCAGTATTTTTTGTTGGAAATTTTGATTCATTATTTTACAATTATAAAAAGTAGATGGATGACTGTCAAACGAAGTATAAAACAGATATATTTCAGGAGAAAATGTGGAAGCATTTTTAGGATTGAGCCCGGTTTTACAGGCACTGATCGGAACTATATTTACATGGGCATTAACAGCTTTAGGTGCAGCAGGAGTATTTTTAGCCAAAGATATTAACCGTAAGGTTCTGGATGTTATGTTAGGATTTGCTGCCGGGGTAATGATTGCAGCAAGTTATTGGTCTTTATTGGCTCCTGCAATTGAAATGTCGGAGAGCCAAGGTATACCCGGTTGGCTGCCAGCTGTGATAGGATTTTTAGCTGGGGGATTGAGTTTATATGGTATTGATAAATTATTGCCTCACTTGCATCTGGGTTTACCTGATAGTGAAGTAGAAGGTGTCAAGACTTCCTGGCATCGGAGTGTATTACTGGTTCTAGCAATAACGTTGCATAATTTCCCGGAAGGTCTTGCAGTCGGAGTTGCATTTGGTGCTGCCGCAGCAGGTTTTCCTCAAGCAACCATTGCCTCAGCGATTGCTTTGGCGATTGGAATCGGAATTCAGAATTTTCCAGAAGGTCTGGCAGTTTCTGCACCATTACGTCGAGAAGGTCTGGGACGCTGGAAAAGTTTTATGTATGGTCAAGCCTCCGGACTTGTGGAGCCGATTGCAGGTGTGTTGGGAGCATTGGCGGTAATCGTTGTTAGGCCGTTGTTACCCTATGCCCTTGCATTCGCTGCAGGAGCAATGATTTTTGTAGTTGGAGAAGAATTGATCCCAGAATCTCATGTAGGTACAAATGGTGACCTTGCAACGTTAGGTTTATTGTTTGGTTTCAGTGTTATGATGTTTCTGGATGTTGCTCTGGGATAAGGAATTTTTAGAAGTTACGGTATAATTGCCTCCATGGAAAATCTGGAAAAGACACAACCATCTTCGATTAATCAGGATGATTCAAATCCAAAAAAATTAAAGCCACGAAAAAGTGTTTGGGTTATTTTAGGATTATTGATTGTTTTGATTGGTTCTGCTTTAGGTTATTTTTTTGGTTCGCAAGATGCGATGGTTGTTCGGGCTGAAGAAAAAGAAAAAGCTGTAATCACGATTGCAACGACACAATACCAATTGGGTATACGCGAATTGGAAGAGGGAAAATTTGAAAATGCCAGAAAAAGATTTGAATACGTAATTCAACTTATTCCAAGTTTCCCTGGGGCACAAGAAAAATTGACTGAGGTTATGTTTGCCCAGGCGAATATTGCGACTTCTACACCCATTCCTTCACCAACATTAACCCCAACCCCAGATTCTAGAGGCGAAGAAGAGCTATTAAACCAGATACAAGTCTACGTCCAAAACCAGGATTGGGACAATGTTATTGTTACATTGGATTCACTTCGAAAATTGAATATCGAATATCATGCAGTAGAGGTCGATGACTATTACTATTTAGCCCTAAGAAATCGTGGGGTAAGAAGAATTCTCCAGGAAGGAAGTCTTGAACCCGGTATTTATGATCTGGCACTTGCGGAACGTTTTGGACCCCTGGATGATGAAGCGATAAATTATCGCACATGGGCAAGATACTACATATCTGGGGCAAGTTTTTGGGGTGTAGATTGGGCACGTGTAGTCGAATCATTTGCTGAAATTTACCCGGCTTTGCCAAATATGATCGATAGCTCAGGGATGACCGCTCAGGAACGTTATCGTGTTGGTCTAATTAAATGGGGAGATCAATTAGCCTTACAAGAAGAATGGTGTGCTGCCTACGAGAAATATGAAATGGCATTTGCATTTGTTGTGGACGAAAAAGTAGCTCCAACAGCAACTGCTGTATACAATGAATGCCATAAATCTGAAGAAACGCAAGCTCCAATAACAACCGAGACTCCCACACCAACAATTTCTATCACTGTTAATGTCACTGAAACGCCAACTGTTGTCATCACCGAACCTCCAGTTACAGAAACACCTGCTCCTTCCAATACACCTTAATAGGAGAAAATATGAGCGTTTCCAGCCCGTGGATATTAACCATTGTGTATTGGTTACACCTTCTAGCGACTGTTATATGGATTGGTGGAATTATCAGTATGGCGATTATTTTTTTGCCATCTATTCAAAAAACATTGGAGAGTTCCCAGAAATCTGCATTGTACTCAGAAATTCAAAAGAGATTTCAACCGATTGGATGGCTTTCTCTTATTATTTTATCCGGAACAGGTATGATCCAGATGGGTGCTCACCCGGATTATCAGGGATTCTTGAATATAAACAATACTTGGGCTATCGCCTTATTTTCCAAACATATTGCTATCTTTTTCTTAATTGTTCTTATGAGTATTATGACCTGGGGTGTTCTACCAGCCTTAAAGCGGATCAGTTTACGACAGGCTCTTGGAAAAAGTATCGATGAAAAAGAAAAAAGAAAAAATGATCAGTTGGAAAAACTCATTGTTAATGGAACATTCATTTTATCCATCATAATTTTGTTATTGACTGCATGGGCAAGATCAGTATCTTAATAAATTGAGTTATTGTTTTTCAGATGAATATAATCGGTAGGGTTCATCCGGATAATAATGCCAGCTGGTACGGTTCGGGAAACTTTCGGAAACAAATTTATCCAGGTCTGGTCCCCGACTATATGTCATAATCCAGGGTGAATCAAGATAAGGGGAAGACAATTCCAGTAAAGTACCATATTCAATCCAATGCTCTTGCTTATGGACAATAATTAGAGCAGGAGTGAGTTTCTGTGAAGATTGAAGTTTAAATGGTGCCAATCTAGCACTTGTCGCACCATAAAGACCTCTCATATTTCCTAATCTTTGTGGCAAGTAGAAAAATAGATTTGCAGACACCAGAAAGACTACGAGAGCTGTAACCGCTGTCCATTGCCAATTATGGATTAATCGTTTCATTGGATAAAATTTTCCTGCCAGAGTCTGAATTCCAACTGCACTGAACAATATTAATCCGGTAATCCCCTCAAAGAAATATCTGGGTCCATACAACCAGGATCCAATCCAATAAAATGTATAAGCCAAGACAAGACTCGGGAAAATGGAAAGTATTAACCAGGATTTCCAATTCTTCCAAAGAGTAAAAATTCCGATTGGAATGAATATCCATGAGAGTTTGAACCATCCAAAAAGATCTGCATATCCTATTCTCAAGCTGAATTTTGTATTCATTTTGGCGTATACAAGACTGAAACCACCTGGTTGTAATCCCACATCCGGTCCAAATCCTAGTTGATCGTATGGCCACCATAATTGATAGGGATTCAACAATGGATTTCCGGTTACTCCAGTTTGCCATACAAAAATCAATGAAGCAATCAAACCTCCTATGACAGCAATTGAAATGGCATGAATTCTTCTTTCTCTGGATCCTTTAATCAAAATTATGGTTCCATGAATGATAAATGGTAGAGCAATACCAACTGCTGTTAATGGTCTTGTCAGGGCTAAAAGACCTATAGAGAGACCTGCACAGAGAACCAAAATCCAAGCTGGAACTTTTTTGTTATGTGGGGAATAAAAAATATCAATCCAGGCATGAATGAAAACGAGTGATAGCCATAGTGACCAGATATGGGAAAGGAGAGTTCCGGAATTTAATAGAAAAAAGGGAGATGTAATCGTAAGTCCGGCAGCAATTAAA
>PHBS01000072.1 GCA_002841995.1 Chloroflexi bacterium HGW-Chloroflexi-8 | reverse complement strand
ATGGAGCAGGTACCCCATGGGGCATAAAATGTGAATCAAAAAACACTCCAATTCTGAAGTCTTTCTTGTGGGTACTTCGTAGAGGGACTCGAACCCACGACCTTCCCCAGGACTCCTCGATGGAGCAGGTACCCCATGTGGCATAAAATGTGAAACAAAAAACACTCCAATGCTGAAGTGTTTTTGTGGGTACTTCGTAGAGGGACTCGAACCCACGACCTTCCCCAGGACTCCTCGATGGAGCAGGTACCCCATGGGGCATAAAATGTGAATCAAAAAACACTCCAATTCTGAAGTGTTTCTTGTGGGCGCGGAGGGACTCGAACCCACGACCTCACGGATGTGAACCAAGAAGTAGTAAAGTCGAACCCACGGCATCATTTGATGCCTTTTTTGCCTTCCGTGAGTTATTAGGTTGATCGTTCCGGGAGTATGCGGGTTGGTGATTTTTTGATTATTAAAGAGCAAAATTACCAATTGGTAATTTGTTTTCCGGATTTGTCATTAAATGTTCCGGTGATAATCTTAATAATGTCAATTACCCATCCGACCAGGAAAATGCCGCCGGTAAAGAGATATATAAATCCAAGTACAGTTCTGCCGGCATAAAACTGATGACCGCCAAAGATTCCGAGCAGCAAACATAAAAACAAAGCTATGGTCCTTGATTTTGATGATACTGGTTTGGAAGGTGCTTTTTTTATTGGTTGAGATATAACTGGTGTTTCAGTCTTTTTATTCTCTGCGAGAACTCTTCTTTTTTCTTCAATTTCTTCCGGTGTGTTTATGATCAGAATAATATTGACACCCAGAGATTCTCCTTCTCCGCCACCGGTGACCGAATCAACGACACATTCCATTAAGTTCAATTTGTCATGAAATCGGTTGGCAAGATCATCACTCAGATAACCGATCTGTTGTTGCTCGTTTTGGTCGTCATAAACATAGACCGCAACGGCATTCGGATTGTATGAATTTTCTGGTTCGTTATCCAGGTAAATATCTGAATATTCGTCAACAAACTTTTTGATGATGGATTGCCGGTTTTGGCCATCTTCGTTTTGTTTTGTTACACCACGTACTTTTGTTGGAATTTTTTCTGGCATTTTCTCCACCCTTTCTTAAAACATTCCTTTTTTTTCAAAACCTTCCTTTAAAGGCAGGTTGCATTTATTTTGATTTTGTTCTATTATTAGAACACGTTTTCTATTATCAAGGGGATTGCACTGTGAAATTACTTTTTTTTGATAACGATCAATCGTTCGAATTAACAATAAACCCGTGTTTTTTCAATACCTCTTCTGAGATTAGTTTGGCTTCCGGTGATTCCGGATCTAAAGATTTTTCATTGACGGTCTCCCGGATCTCCAGTAAGGCTGATTTGAGACGGGACCTAAGGTCTTCTGATAAAGATTCCAGGGGGATTGACTGTGAAGAAAAATCTTGTTTTGAATAACCAAGAATGTCCAGGATGGAATGATCGTTCAATCGGTTAGCAATTAAGATTGCGCTTTTCATTCCGATTGTTTCTCTATCCCCGTTGAGTATTTGAGATAAATACCCACGACTGATTTGTAAAACTTTGGCAAATTCATCTAACGATGAACGGCCATGTTCCATTTGCCATTCCAGAAATTTTTTTTCAAACCATATTGCTAAGGGGGACATTGTCATTCTCTTAATAATATCAATTTGTATTAATTCGTAAAAGGGGCTTGACATATTGGTAAATAAGTTATAGAATGGTTACAAATTAACCAAACTAAAAAAAAGTAACGGTGGAAAATGGATCAGACAATTCCTGAACTCACAAAGAAATATATCGGTGAAAAAACACTTGATGTTTTTGCTGATGGCCTTGGGGTAGAAATAAAAAAACAAAGCGTTTCCCAATGGGCAAATGGCATTCACAATCCTTCTATGGAGACCTTGCTCTCTGTTTTAGCTTCTCCGGAGGCTGAGGGTTGGGCCAAGAGTTGGGCCGGCGAGTGTTTTGCTGCTTTGCAACGCCAGGCGATGTCCTTGTCAGTAAAGTAATTCTTTTCACACACGGGAGACGGGGAAATGATTTCATATACAGATGGTACAACAGGGGTTCTAGATTTCTCGATTAGGGCAGATTTTAGCCAGATATTAGCTGTTCTTTTGGGTCTATTTCTTTTCGGTGTGCTCTACAACTTATGGGTTGAGTACCTGATCAATCGCAAATACGTAGAGGGCTATATGAGCCTGGTGGTTGCCGGTGGAGTTGGGTTGACGCTGATTGGCCTTGCGATCCTTTCCTGGCAGCTGACAGTCATGGCAATCCTGGGGTTTACTGCATCCGGGATCCCGATGATCATCGGCTCGTTTGTGAGATACATCCGGATGCGTGCCAGGGATCAACAAAGCTTGCTCGAATCGGTCCAGTTGCGATCACAGAAGAGTTATCCCCACGGATTAGTTTTTGATAAGCAGAGTGACCTGGAAGAGTACGTGGAGCGCTGCCGATGACTACAAAACCGAGAGACTGGCCAAACGTAGCCTCCTGTGCCAGAGATCGTGCTGCAGAAGAGGCTGCCCGGGGTTTGATGGCGATCCGGCCATTGATTGAACGGGAAGTAACGGAAATGGAAAAGATTCGCCGGCTGGCAATTGCGATCGATGCTTTTCAGCTCATTGCAAGGCACCTGGAATCGGTGGGTGCTCAAACCCGCCCTGAGTAAAGAGAAAAAAAGGAAAGATTATGAAACGAACGCATGGGAATGTAACCAGATGGTTGGTGGAGAAGGCTCTTAGTGAACGAGGGCTATTGATTGCCCGCAAGCTGATCAACGGCAAGAGAGTGTACCGGATCAGTGATGGCAAGGAATTTGAGAATTTTGCTGAGATTGTGGCTCATTACAACCTGAAATTGAAAGGATAAACGATGGACCCGATTTTGTTTTGGATTATTTCAAGGTTTGTGATTTTGATGGCAGTTGCCTTGATCGTGGATGGTCTGCTGGACTGGATCGATCGGAAAGATGCTGCAAATAGAAAGAAAGTACAGAACGCATGGAAGGAAAGGAGAGTGATCGATGTTAGAAGATAGCGGAAGGTTTGTTAATGTAGTTCAGCATGAGCTGGTTTCTCCCGGTGGTTGGATTTTGACGGAAAGAAACGTCCTGGTCAATCTGGATAAGATCGAGAGCGCTGAAATTCAAACGCTGCATGATGCCGCGTTTGATGCAAAGGTTGTTTTGTATCCGAGTAGTCAGGATGAACCTTATGTGGCTTGTACAGGATCAAAAGACAAATGCAAAGACTACCTAAGAATCTTAACCGATTATTTGGGAGCAAAGAAACTGGTGGCTTTTGAATATCACCCCTGCAGCTGCAAGTGTGGATGTAAAGAAGAGATCATTGAAGGTTTCGAGATTTGTGATAACTGCGTTGGTGAACACTCTCTTGCGCAAGAATCCATGGTTTTTAAATAGTTTGTCGCCAGGGAGAGGGGGGCTCCCAAGCGACAACACACGGTAAATAAATTATAGCGAATGGTAGAACAAATGTCAATAAAAAATGATTGGGATCTCTGCAAAGAAAATTGGTTAGAAAGCCGGCGAAGTGATAACACGCGTCGATCCTACGATCATGCCCTGGGAGAATTCCTTTTATTTTTCAAAGTTCTTCCAGAGCAAATCACCAGGCAGCATGTGCGCGATTGGGCCAACGAGCTGAAACGTCGCGGGTTGAAATCCTCGACCATCTGCAGCCGGTTGGCAGCGATCAGCAGTTTCTTTTCCTTCGCTTGCAATGAATACCAGGTTCAATCATACGGTGCCTGGATCCCGCTTTGTGAGAACAACCCGGCAGAATTGAAGTCGATCCGACCCCGTATAGTGCGTTTTGCAGAATCGCGCGCACTTTCCACGGCAGAATGTAAACAATTACTTGCACAGTGCGATTTGAGCAAGATCTCCGGGCAGCGTGATTACGTCTTATTGCGCGGTTACATGATTTTAGGCCGCAGGAATTCCGAATGGCGTTTGGCGAAGGTTTGCAACTTCGAAGTGAATGATGGTAAGGTCTTCTTCCGCTGGGCTGGCAAAGGGAAAAGCGACGAATTGATTATGGTCCCTGAATCGCTCTGGAAGAATCTGCAGGAGTATATCTCCAACAGTGGGGGAAGGTTAATAGAAGACTATATTTTCCGTGGCCGCAGCGGGGATGGTCCAATCTCGGATAAACGGGTTGGTGCGGTCGTGACGCGGTACGCAAGGTTGGCTGGTATTAAAGGTAGATTGCGGGTACACGACCTAAGACACACAGCAGCGATGCTGCGAAGGGAAAATGGGGCGGATGTGGAAGAGATCCGCGACTTTTTGAAGCACTCGAATCTGGCAGTGACACAGATTTATTTACACCGATTGGAGCGCAATTTTGACAACCGGGGTGAAGAAATTTCACGTCTGGTTTACTAAATATTTTATTCAGATAACGGTTAGTTATCCGAACAAGGAGGTTTTTTGATGGATGATTTGATGACTAAATTTCCCCCAGGAACGCGGGTGATCACACCAAAAGGATCCGGAATCGTGGTCGGGTATATTAACCGCCAGGAATTGGATCAGGTGATTGTGAGTTTCGATTTTCATCCGCTTTCAATCAGTGACCGAGACGAAAATCCGGTGGTGGTGTATGCGTTCCCGGCTTTCATCCTGAATTTACCGGTTCCGATACCGGAAGTACATAAACGATTCAATTTTGATTTTTCCTTGCGATCGCACGAGGTGGAACATGGCAATTCGTAATGAGTGGTATTTGACGTATATGACCAAATTGCCGGCCGGTCTTGAAAGGTTTGTAGCCCAGCAGATATTAGAGCATCGCGGTAAGGATATGGCGATCCGGCGCGAGCGTTTGGTAGCAATGGCTGCCAGCAGGTTCTCTGATATCCAGGAAGTGGATCGAACGGTAAGACGTGCGATCGAGAAATTACGCGAGGATGGCTGGCTGGTTGGAATGTCCCACAACGGGGACGGTTATTACCTGATTACCTCGAAAGAGGAGTATGAGACGTTCCGTGATCAGTATGTGAAACGCGCGTACACAATTATTGAAAAAGCAAACCAAATGGATGCGGTGGCAAGGCGGGTATTTTCGGAACCGATTGCTCCGATCCAGGTCAGTTTGTTTTGATTTTTCCTCCCTCCCTATGGCGGCATCGTCTGGACCACGGTGCCGCCTGTGAGGAACCAGTTATCCACAAATGGACACAAATAAAACACACACGGAGAAATGAAATGGATCTAACTGAATTAAAACCATGCGAAATTTGCAAGGGCAAAATAACTCCCGTTTTTTATGTATTTGAACTGGACACACTTTTGCTGGACCAACAAGCAGCTAATCAGTTCCTCGGGTTGAATCATTTTTTTCAGGGACATACTGCTCTTGCTGATATTTTCACTCCAACCAGGGAAATCGCGAATTCTTTGGGGAAAGAAAAAATGCTTATTTGTCAAAAATGCATGATGCATAAATTATCGGATTTCTATTCCGTTTTTCAGTTTGCAAAGAGTGAAAATGAAAATCCCTCTTAACCAAATCAAGCCCAATCCACAACAGCCACGCAAGACGTTTGACCAGGCTTCCATCGAAGAACTGGCACAATCGATCATACAGGTCGGGTTGATCCAGCCGGTGGTAGTCACACCAAACGGGAAGGGTTATTACCTAGTGGATGGTGAACGGCGTTGGCGGGCTGCTCAGTTAATCCCTGGCATGCTTGAGATCGAGGCTGTGGTATCAGATCAGGCCGGCACGGATCAGGAACGCATGGTTCAATCCCTGGTGGCTAATATTCAGCGAGAAGATCTGAGCCTGGTGGAAGAGGCTAAAGCTTACGGAAAAATGAACAAAGAATTTGGCATACCAATGGTAAGAATCGCGCTGCTGACCGGTCATTGTCTGGCCACGATCAAAACACGCATGCTGATCCTTGATCTGGATCCGGAGATTCAAGCCCTGATGGATGATTCTTCCATGCCCCATGATGATGAAGTGATCAAGGCCATCCAGAGCCTTCCGGATTCCGTGCGAGTGAAATTTGCTCAAAAAATGGCAAAACACGGGCTGAGTATTTCCGGGATAAAAAAGGCGGTTGAAAAAGTGAACAAACATTTGCAAACGGATCCGGAATCGGAATGTGAGATCGATTTTGACACGCCATCCATAAAATTTGCGGTCCAAAAAAATAAATATACCCACAAACGCAACTGGGGAGCGCTGCAGCAATTGAATAAGTTGCCTCCCTGGGAGGAGTTGGTCACTGCAGCAAACAAAACATGTGATGCATGCAGCTTAAGCTATTCTGCCAGCCCGGTTGTTTGTAGGGAATGCCCGGCGGTTGAATTGATTTCAAAACTGCTAGAGATTGCACAATGATAGATCTGGATTCTGTTTTGGATCTGGCATTGGCTGAGGGACTGGCAATTTCCTATATCGGAAAACCAGGGACCTTATGTTCCAAACGCTGGTCAAAGGAAGAAGAGTTGTACATCCAGGAAAACATTGGCCGGTTATCTTATGAGCAGATTGCGATCGATCTTGGCCGGAGCCGGGATGCTGTAAAGATCCGCCAGTATCGCAGAGGGCTTCCGGCACCATCCCGCCGGTCTGGATGGTTGACTGGAAACCAGGCGGCCAATATTTTGGGTGTGGATATCCACGCCATCATGCGTTTGGCGAAATGGGGTTGTCTGCCGGTTGAGATCATCCCTGGGGTTCGCGGAATACTGAATATTCGGAAGATTACTTTGTACCGTTGGGCAACCAGGCCAAACAACTGGATTTATTTCAAGGTGGACAAGATACAGGATCCACACCTGCAGCGGTTGGTTATCAAAGCCCAGGAACGTTGGGGAGATAAGTGGATTTCGATTGGAGAGGCGGCCAAGTTGCTCGGGTTAGCAGGGCATGGAAAATCGCTTAATACCAGGATCCACAGAGGTCACCTGGAGGAATCACGCTGGAACGGGATCTGGTTTTTCCCACTCTCTTCTGTGGAGCGATTGAAAGGAACGATTGGGGTCGGAAGGGGAGCCGGCAATAAGATCATGCATGAGCGGTCGAAGGTCATCACCCGGGCTGACCGGTGGATGCTGCATGCCAAAAGAGAATTGGGTTGGACTTGTAAACGGATTGCGCAGAGTATGGGAAATCCGAAATGGAATGAAAAATCGGTACAAAATCGGTTAACACGATTAAAGAGTTTTGAAGAGGAGGGGTGCAAGCATGAGAACCTGTAATAATTGTGCGTTTCAATTGCGGAAAAAATCCGGATCACAGGATCTATGCATCAAGATCGGGAATCTTTGCAGAGTCGCGGTTGGCCGGCCTGAGAGGGACAGTTGTACGGACCATCAATATGCTGAGGTAGAGCTGCTTCCGATCATGGATCAGGCGGTGGAGCTACTGGATAGCATCCGGATCACGCTGAGCCTGCCAAATTCCAGAAAAGCCGAGAGGATTATTATAGCGTATAGCCATTTATGCACTCGGGGAGATTTTGGCGAGCTTTTCCAGAATGAAAATAGGGTTTATGTGGAGGCGGAATGATGATTTTTTTTATTATAGGATTTGTTATTTCATTGATCGATTCCATCATTCTTTATGCCTGCTGCCGGGTTTCCGGGCGTATTTCACGATGTGAAGAGGAGAGGTGGAGTGATGCCAAAAGCCATTGAAAGCAAGGCGATTAAAGACGTCTTAGAGAATGATTTTCCTGTTTTTTGGGTTTATTCCAATGATTGGAAAAGATTTCAGCTGATCGCAATTACCTATACCTGGGAGAATGGCAATCAAAGGTACAGGACTGTTTGGCGAACCAGTATCTTGAATGAAGCCATGAAGATGCATTTATTTTTGGTTGATCATTGCAAACAATACGATGCGGGATCATTTCAGAGTGTGATGGAAGACAATTATTGGAATACAGGTGAAAAGGCAGATGGTTTGTTTACCAGGGAATGGAAGAATATTCCGGAGAGAAAATGACAATCATTACCCAGTTACAACTATTTAATATTCAAGATGTGATTCCATCCGTTTCGCTCGATTTGGATGACTGGTATACCTGCAAGACACATGGTGATTTTGCTCTCTATCATATTTTTTCAGAGGAATTAATACAAAAAATTATCCATGAAAATGGTCACGTCATGTGCCCGTGGTGTTTGATCGAAAAAGAAAATCAGGAAGGATTTCGGAGGATGAATGATGGCTGCTAAACCGTGGTTGAAATTGTACACAGAGATTTTGGAGGATCCCAAAATGGGGAGACTTTCGGACCGGCTCTTCCGTCGTGTTATCGAAATATTTCTGCTGGCCAGAAAAACCAGCGAAGATGGGACTCTGCCATCACTCTCCGATATGGCATGGACATTCCGGATCCCGGAAGATGACATGCTGACCGATCTTGAATACCTGGCATCGCCTGGCATCGAGATTGTTTATGAAGGTGAAGATTGTTTGTGGCATGTGACCAATTTTGAAGAACGGCAGGATATCGAAGTTTCTGCATCCACTGAGCGGGTGCGCAAATTCCGTGCTCAAAAGCGAGAGATTCCGACATCGGAAACCGAAAAAGAACCTGAAAATATTGCGTTACACGAAACGGAATGTAACGTTACTGAAACGTTACATGAAACGACATTAAGAGAGAGAGAAGAACAAGAGAAAGAAGAAGAAAAAGAGGAGAGAAGAGAAGAATCGCGCGCGCTGGCTTCTTCCTCTGCTTTTGATTCTTTGAAATCACAAATTGACGTTGTAATGGGTGTGCCACAGGGATTGGAGGCTGTGGCTGTTATTCGCGAATTGGAGAAAATAGGCGCGATTCCGGATGATATCCGTTCGGCTGCTGCCTGGTATGCATCCAGGAAAAAGACGATTCGCACGGTCGAGCAGCTGCTGGGTCCGGTAAAAACCGCCATTCTGCAGCGCAAACAAAAGGGCAACGGCCAGGCGAATATTCGTGATCCGCGTAGTTTTATCACAGGTGAATATGCACAATTTTTCAAGTATTGACCAGGGATTTTTGCACGGAGTACGTCCTCTGGTTGGCGTGGATCTGATTGCCACTGAATCCGGAATTGAGGTGTACTTGCGCAATGAGCTGATTGGAAAGATTGTGAGAATCGGACCGGAAAAGTATCGGTTTGACGGGATGGATTATGACCGGTTGTACATGGCGATTCGGGATATGATCCGGAAACATAAGAAGGATCAGGAAAGATGATAATCATAATTATTTTAATTGTTGTTTTTATCGTTGCCTTTTTGGCATATCGAATATTCAGGTCAATGACAATGCCAGATCCGTTGTATAAAGAGTAGAGCTGAAACAGGAAAAAATCATGGACATTGATGCAAAGATGGTGGCTGAATGGTTGGATATGACGGTATCACAGATTGAGGAGCTGCGTGTTCGTCTCAATTTGTTGCGTGCGGATGATTGTGGTTGGGGATCATTGACCATCGACGTTCGCAGAAGGCAGGTTTATCGAATCAGTCACCTGGTGGAAGGAAAGCCGGTTGTTTTCAAGGAGAGTGAATGAAAAACCACCAGATATGGTGTTCACGAGCTAGTGAATTGCCTGCATATACGGTTTTTCATTGAAAAAAAAATAATAATTCTTGACGAATGTTGTATAATATTCTTATGAGCGGCAATGGACCGCCTGATCTCTACCCAATAAAATAGTAATTTTTTGAACGGCTATTGACCGTCGCAAGTGTAATTTTGCGACGGTCTTTTTTTGTTAATAATCCATAAGGAGTCGAAAATGTTCAACGAGTTCAACTTCACATCAGAAAGTTTAGCGCTTATTTTGGGTGCTGTTACATCGCTTATATTCAGTTATGCACCAGGACTGAATGCCTGGTTTGCTGCCAAAACCGACGAGGTAAAACGGCTGATCATGCTAGGTTTGATGGTCGTTATCACAGCATCAATCTATGGTCTTGCGTGTGGGAATATCATTTCGGTTAATGAATTCGTTTGTGGTCAAAAGTCACTACTCCAATTTATTTCAATTCTGATTTCAGCAGTTATTGCCAACCAGGGAACGTACAAAATCAGTCCACAAATTCGCAGTGTGGCGGCTATCAAGCTGGAATCGGCAATCGTGCAAGATAAACAACTTATAAAAGATGCAGCAGAAAGCAAATAACATGGGAGTACAGGGATTGAGCATTCTGCAGATATTTACAGCGTCCTTTATCGTGATCACAATCACAGAGTTGTTATATCTGTATTATCGCAAAATCGAATCAAAAGAAGCCACATTGCTGATCCTGATCTGGCTCGTACATGCTTTGATATTCTATATGTTCTTATCCCTGAAAAATATTGGGTGGAAACCTATCCTAAATCACGCCTGGAACTTTACGGATTGGTCATCTGCGTTGCGATTTCACACTTATTTGACGGTCATGTGTTACCTGACGATGAGGATAATACGTCACAGATTATTCGATAAATTCACAAAATAAGGAGCACAGCATAAACGCATGACTCAAACATCACAAGAATTACCATCATGGATACTCATCATTACTGCATACATCATTCCGGCAATATCGGCATTGTACCTTGTTTATTCGAACTATAAGAAAGACAAGGCATCTTACAACAAAACCAATGCAGAAACGGAAACCATCGACGAGGAGTCAGATCGACTAGATGGCAAGTTGTCTCTCGAGTGGGTCCGTGAATTTAGAACAAGCCAGAAGGAAGCAAAAGACCAATTAGAACAAACCACAAAGATCGTCATGGACCAACAGAAAAACATTGCAGAGTTACAGACATTATTACGGGATGCCAACCTACGCATCATAAAACTGGAAAGTGAAAATTCTGCTCTTGTACGAAAGAACATCATGTTGGAAGACAGAATAAAGATATTGGAAACAGAGAACGAAATATTAAAAGGATTGAAACCTTGTTAGATGTAATCGAGCTCCAAAAGGAAAGGTGCTGAATGAAAATTCCCGGGTATCAATTGATACTGGACATTTCTTACTATCAACAGGCGCTGGATTGGAGCTATCTGAAAACGTGGGTAGATGGTTTCGTGATCCGATCGCTTTTTGGTGTATGGAAAGATCCCATGTTCCGGGACCATGTTTCACACGCAGTTGATGCCGGTTACGAATCCCTGGCGACCTATGCCTGGTTACGGCCAGATGAAAGTATTAAAGCGCAATTGGATAAGTTGGCAGAGCAGCTGTATGGAACACCGATCAAGGTTGTGTTTGTGGATGTGGAGCAACATGGCCGAACTTATTTGAATCTGTTACCGCATTATTCTCCGGAGAAACTATCCGATCTGGTTTGGCAGTATGTTTCCGGGATCAAAACGTTGGGTATCATCCCGGCGATATATACCAGGTCAACCTGGGTTTCAACGTATGCCAGACCACTTGAAAACTGGATGTATAAGTTTCATTGCTGGTTGGCATCATACCCGTTTGGCCGCGGGCGTATTGCACTGCAATGGGATGATTTGCTTACCAGGTATGCACCCAAGGCATTTGCTCCGTACTATAACAAATATTGGAACACCAGCAATGGTGAAGCCAGCGCATGGCAATGGTCCGGGGATAAGTTTGTTTTACCTGGCATTTACCAGAATAAACAAAAGAGTGTTGGCATGCCAGTGGATCTCAATTACTTCTCCACTGAGCTGACTAATCTAATGACCATTGGCAATGCAGTGCCATTGCCGGTTGATCCTGTGCATGAGACATGGGTATGTCTGGCAGCCTTTGGTATGAAGGTACGTATGACCCCATTTGTGGATGGTGTCGATACTACCATCAGGGTAAGGTTCAATCAGACATTCTCGGTATATGAGAAGGTCGAAGGTGATGGGTATACATGGGGCAAGTTGGGAGAGGGACGTTGGGTGGCTCTCAATTGGTCAAGGAGGATCTCATAATGCCGATTAAGAATAAGAAAAGAACAAACGAGCATTGGTATTTTTCGGGAAAGAATTGTGGAGTTAGAGACTAAGTTTAACAGGATGAAAGGAATGAAATAATGGCAGCATTTATACATGATACGGTATTAGATCAGGCGTTGAGTTATATCGACTCAAATTGTGAAAACCTGTACATTTGCAGCACACAACCCACCACATTTGCAGAAGCTTCCAGCACTTATAAGCTGGGAACAAAAGCAACCCCATCCATCGGGGCACCAACCAATGGTGATTCCTCGGGCCGTAAGATTGTTGTTGCAGCAATCACAGATGGTACAGTTTCAGCGAATGGAACGGCTGGATTTGTGGCACTTACAGATGATAGCGCAAGTATGTTATTGGCAGTACAGGCATTGAATGCGACCCAGGTTCTCACCAGTGGTAACACCTTCACATTAACTGAGTTTGACATAACTATTCCGGATCCCGCATAAAGGATAATTAGTGGCACAATTCGCGCGTCCTGATTCAGATATAACTCGAACAAATGTAGCGGCTGGCACTTATACTGCTATTGACGAAACATCTGCGAGTGATGCAGATTTTCTCTATGGCACGAATAATACAGCCGTCACTTATGAATGTAGTTTAACAAATCCGACTGATCCAGGAATTCACTCAGGACATACTTTTCGCTATAGAGTAGCAAAAACAAAAGCAGGTGTAGTAGATGGAACAGGTTCAACAACAGTTGTAACTGCATATTTGGTTCAGGGTACAACTGTCATTGCAACGGATGTACAACGGACACTTGACGGGACATGGACAACTCATACCATGACCATCAGCGAAACAGAAGCTGGAAATATCACTAATTACACTGATTTGCGTTTGAGGTTTGTCAGCCCTGCAAGTGGTGGAACAACCGCTAATAGAAGATCGGTTGGTCTTTCATGGGTTGAAATGGAATTGCCAAATGTTACACATACATTAACTGCCCTTGATATACTATCTGGCAATCCTGCAACAGAAGCATCTACCATTGGGCAAAAACATACACTGACCAGCCTTGACGGGGCAAGTGGTACTCCTGCCATTGAAACACCTGCCATTGGTCAAAAACATATTTTGACGGCTTTGGATTTTACCAGCGGAACACCAACTATTGAAACACCTACAGCAGGGGTGCAGGCTCCGATAGACGAATTAACTGCATTGGATCTTCAGTCCGGAACACCTGCGATTGAGAAAAGTACCATTGTACAAAAGCATGTTTTGACCAGTGATAATATATTATCTTCTACACCCGCGATAGAGCAAAGCACTAATGGGCAAATTCATGGCCTGACAAGTTTAGATATTACACAAGGGACTCCTGCGGTAGAAGCGTCTACCATTGGTCAAGCTCATGTTTTGGCCTCATTAAATCTTTTATTCGAAACGCCAGGCATTGAAGAGTCTGACATTTTTCAGGTTCACATCCTGACAAGTGTTGATATTCTATACGGAACACCAACAATCGAATTACCTACGGCAGGAGTACCAGCAGCCGGTGAAGATGCACTGATAGCTTTAGATGTTGCGTCTGGGATTCCAACACTGGAAGCACCTACCATTACACAGATACATTTGCTTAGTGGAATAGATATTATTTCCGGATCTCCAACCGTTGGAGAATCAAACATCAGCCAGATCCATTCATTATCTGGTTTTGATATCACAATCGGAGCACCAACACTGGAAGAACCGGTATTGGCAGAAGCAGCAGAAGATGTTGATTCTCTGGTTTCAATCGACATAATGAGTGGGCTACCTATATTCAGTGAGCCAAGTATCAGCCAGGAACATGCTTTGATTGCTGCTGAATTTGTGTCTGGTTTGATTGAGTTAGATTTACCTCAAATCAATCAGACCCATTCATTGAATGCGCCTGGAATTGTGATGGGTGTACCAACGATCGATGAAGCAATCATCAGCTCATTCTTGCGCATTGCTGTGACATTATCCTTACCTACCCGTTCAAGGCGATTGATACTGAGTCAAACGAGAGAGAACATTTTAAATTTGGTGTTGCGTGATGTGGTAATGGAATTAGAAACGCGAGAACGTGTATTGGATTTGCCTACGCGGGAGAGGAGATTAAATTGACTGAGAGGATGATAGCAGCGCTCACACAAGGCAAGGATGAATCGATTGTGTATAGTTTCTCCACAGTGATCTGGGGTAGTAATGCCTCAGGCATATTGGTCAAGGCGTATGATGTGAGCGATGGAGGAATGAGTGATGTTAGCTCCACTGTATTGAGTGGCTCTGCTACGGTTGTCAATAATGTGATCATATTACCAGCTGTACAAGCTTTAATCGCCAATCATCAATATAGGATTGAGGTTAAGTTTACTGCTGATGGTAATACGTTTGAACCATATATCCTGATTATGGGGGAGCAGTAAGATGCCAAGCGCTCCATTGAAACCATGTACGTATCCTGGATGTGCTCGGCTCGTATCAAGCGGTCGATGTGAGGACCATCCTCTTGCTATTCAAGCCACTCGGGATCCGGAGCGGCAGAAGCTCTACGATCGCAAGTGGCAGCGGAGACGGCGGTTACATTTGAGTGCCAGTCCCTGGTGTGCTGAATGCTTACGTCATGATGTGTACACAGCTGCCACGGATGTACACCATTTGGTACCACATCGAGGTAATCGAACAGTATTTATGACCTCTCCTCTGGAGTCCCTGTGTCACGAGTGTCACTCGAGGATCACGCAAGCTGAGGGTAGGGGTGGTCTGAAAGTTTTTGATCGGAGGGTGTCGAGCGCAGGTGGTCATCCGCGTGAAAATTTATCCCAATGTGAGGAATCCGCATAATGCCAGCCAGAAAACCAAAATCTTTGATCAAACGACATGAAACCGCGGCCGAAATCCAGGCAAGAATCGAGCGGGAATCATCCGTTCGACCTGAGAAATCGTTGCCGATCAACGCTCCGTCCAGGTTGAGAGGGCACAATGTTGCCAAACAAACCTGGCGCCGGTTGATGAAAGTATTTACCGAAATTGAAGGCGAAATTGTGACCCGTTTGGATATGGATTTGTTAGTGGATTATTGCATCCTGGCGGAGCAAACAGAAGAGATCGATTCCATGCGAAAAATGGCATTTGCCAGCTGGCAGCTGATGGCAAAAGTACAGGAGGAATTAACAAAACTCGGAAAGGTCGATGAGGCAGTTCTTGTGGCATCAAAAAGCATTGAGGCTGTGGATGCCATTATCAAACTGGATGGCAGGGTAGACAGGAAAAGAGCATTGATGCTGCAGCACAGGCAATCGCTGTACCTTACCCCGCGAGCAAGGGCTGGAGTTGCGCCCACGAAAAAAGAAAAGGAGGAGATCGATCCGATTGATGCCTTCCTGAATGAAGTTACGGACTATGTAAACGGTGATCAGAATAAATGAAGCGTTTTTTATTTGCACTTATTATCTTCTTGATACTCCTTGGGCAACTGGGGGACTTTGCCATGTTCTCTGATGCCCGGGCTGATCGCGCCGTCAAGTTTTTTGAAATGCTCAAACATACGAAGGGCAAATTTCACGGGCAGCCATTCACCTTGCTTCCCTGGCAATCCAATATTATCCGGGATGTGTATGGCACGTTGAAAAATGACGGAACCCGACAATATAAATTTGCTTATCTCGAGATCCCGAAGAAAAACGGTAAGTCAGAAATGGCAGCTGGTGCCGCTCTCTATCATCTGTTTGCAGATGGTGAAAAGAATGGCGAGGTTTACGGTTGCGCTGCAGATCGTGGCCAGGCTTCCATCGTTTTTGATGTGGCCGTAGATATGATCGACCAGCTGCCAGCACTACATAAGCGAACGAAGATATTGAGCGCAAAAAAGCGGATCCTCGATAAGGTTTCTGGAAGTTATTACCAGGTGCTTTCTGCAGAAGCATATACCAAACATGGTCTGAATGCCTCTGCAGTGATCTTTGATGAACTGCATGCTCAGCCTAACCGGGATCTGTGGGACGTAATGACATTTGGTGCCGGTGATGCACGTTCACAGCCGATCTGGTGGGTGATCACGACCGCCGGTGATGATCCGGATCGTGTTTCCATTGGTTGGGAACAGCATGACTATGCCATGATGCTACTCTCCGGAGAGCGCGCAGATCCGACCTGGTACCCGGTGATCTTTGGTTATGAAGGCGATGATATTTATAACGAACACAACTGGCATATTGCGAACCCTAGCCTGGGTACAACCATCCAGATCGAATCGGTGCGGGAATCTGCAGTTAAGGCAAAGATCAAACCTGCAGATGAACGATTATTTCGCTGGTTGAGGCTCAATCAATGGATCACAACCAAGCTAACCACCTGGTTGCCTCTCGACCTGTTTGAAAAGACGGTTGGCGACTGGAATCCAATGGATCTGGTTGGCCTGGATTGTTTTCTCGGCATTGATCTCTCCTCGACCACCGACCTGACATCCATCGCGCTTGTTTTCCCTCCACAAGGCACGCTGCTTGAATGGCGTGTGATGTGGCATTCGTGGATTCCGCGTGAAGGTATGCAGGAACGAATCAACACCGACAAAGTTCATTACGATAAATTCGAAAAAGCGGGATGGATTGAAGTAACTGAAGGGAACACGGTTGATTATACGGTTCTCGAAAATAAGATTATTGAACTCGGAAAGCTCTATAAGATCATTGAAATTGATGCTGATATGAAATTTGCCATGATGCTTTTGCAGCGCTTAGAGAAGGTTGGCTTTACATGCGTTGATATTCCGCAGACCTTTATGAATATGACCACTCCGCTTAACTCTGCAGAAAAACTAATTCGAGATGGGAAGATCACTCATCTCGATGACCAGGTAGCCAAGTGGACATTTGGGAATGCATCCATTGCGCAAAACGGAAATGGCAACATGAAATTGGTCAAAGAACACAAGGGAAGAAGCGTTGTTCGATCGAAACGCATCGATCCGATTGTAGCCTGGATGAATGCTATGAGTAGAGCTGTGACCTATAAAGGCAGCGTGGATCTGAGCGCGCAAATACTCAGTGATGATTGGGGTATGTGATGCGATTAGATATTGCTTGCGGGAATCATAAAGATCTGGGATGGACCGGGATTGATATTCAAAAAGTCCCCGGCGTTGATATTGTTCATGATCTGAATATGCATCCCTGGCCAATCAAATCCGGATCTGTTGAGCTGGCAAAAGCCTGGCATATTGTTGAACATATCCCGCCTGTGTGTGTAACTGAAAAAGGTACTCGTAGACCGTTTATTGAATTTATGAATGAGTGCTGGCGGGTCCTCGAAATGGGTGCGCGAATCGATATTGAAACTCCTTATGGATCTTCTGATGGATTTCTACATGATCCTACACACTGCAATCCGGTTGATGAGATCACCTTTGAACATTTTGACCCTGATTTTGGACGCTATAAGACCTACCAACCAAAACCCTGGAAAATCATTTCTTTGCACTGGACCCGGGATGGGAATGTGAATGTTGTTTTAGAAAAGAGGGTTACTGAATGAAATTTCGAGAAACAGTGAGCGATATTCTTGTGATCCTTGGCAGCGCCTGCGTGGTGTATGGAGCCTGGATGATTTTCCATCCCCTGGGCTGGATTGTCGGCGGGCTGTTTTGCATTGTGCTGGGCTATGTTTTTTCGAAAGAGGAGTATAAATGATCCTGCGAACCATCCTACCACCCGTGCGCAATGAAGCGCCACCATCACCGATCGTACCGGTTACACGACCGGAGTATGTCAGTTCATGGGGCACTTCCACTACATCCGGGCAGCGGGTTTCACCTGAGAGTGCGAAAACCATTTCCACTGCTTACCGCTGCGGAAACATCCTCTCAGATGATATAGCCAGCCTGCCATTCCAGGTTTTTATAAAAGGCAACCGATCGATCAAACAGGTCGATCCAGATCCAAAATTGCGCAATACGGCTTATCTGCTTGAAATGCAGCCAAACCGCTGGATGACGCCGTTTATTTTCAAGAAAACCATTGTTCTGTGGATGATCTATTACGGAAACGCGTATGTTTGGCAACCTACAGGCAAATACCGGGAATGGTTCATCCTGGATGCAGATAAAACCCAACCGGGTTTTGATGATAGCGGTAATTCAGCCTTTAAGACTCGTTTTCCTGATGGCAGCGAGCAGATTATACCTGGTGTTGAGGTACTGCATTTGATGATCAATTCGACCGATGGACTTTCCGGTAAATCGGTGTTGGCTTACGCGCGGGAAACAATGGGGCGACAGCTGGGAGCGCATGACACCCAGAATCGCATTCACAGTCAGGGATTGAATCCAACTGCTGCGCTGTATGTGGATGGTGAATTAAACGAGGAAGCCCGGAAAAAGCTAAAAGAATCTTACATCAACGCGATTCGAGGATCGAGCAATTCTGGTGGTGTAGCTATTTTCGATAGCAAGGTCACGAAATTTGAGACCATTACCATGACCCCATCGGATGCCCAGTTTTTGGAAACCATCCAGGCGACAGATGCCGAGATCGCTAATTTCTACGGTCTTCCGTTGCATAAACTGAATATGGGTAAACAATCGTATGAAAGCAATGAAGCACAACAATTGGATTATCTCAATACGACCCTGAATCCGTACCTGGTACAGTGGGAACAGGGCGCACGCTTGAAATGGTTGACAGAAAAGGAACAGGTAACCACCTACCTGCGATTTATCCGTGAAGCCCTGATGCGCACGGACGCGAAAACCCGCTCAACATATCTCAAGGATCAGATCCTTTCCGGGCAAATGACACCGAACGAAGCCCGCCAGATCAATGACATGAGCGCTTTCGAGGGAGGCGATGCATATTACATTCCTGCCAATATGGCGCGTGTGTCTGCAGATGGAACGCTGATCATGGGAGTTGGAATATCTACAGCGCCAGTAAAAGAGGAACAGCCATGATTCGAAAAATGAGTCAGATGCGTGATCAATACTCGGGTCGGCCAGCTGCGATTCTTGGTGGTGGTCCAAGCCTTCCGGATGATCTGAAACGTGTTCCCAAAGGTGCGCTGCTGATCGCGGTCAATTATCACGCTTTCAGGTTGGTAAAGGCAGATTTCATGGTTTATAACGATTTTCCG
>PHBS01000071.1 GCA_002841995.1 Chloroflexi bacterium HGW-Chloroflexi-8 | reverse complement strand
TGAAGTCTTTCGTTTGGGGAATGAATATTGTCATTCGGTAATCCAAAACCTGTTAATACAGAATCTATTCCGATTGATTTTTTCATTTCACCCACAATCGGGATTGACCCACCTTCCAATTTATAAACTGGTTTTACTTTCCATACGGTCTCTAAAGCTTCGGATAAAGCAATAACACCGGGATGATCTGTGTTTGAAATGAAAGCTTTTCCTCCGGCATATTTTTTTAAATCCCAGGAGACTGTGGGAGGAACATTGTTTTCAATGTAGTGGATTAATTGTCTGTGAACCTTTTCCGGGTCTTGATTCGGTACTAAACGCATTGATATTTTAGCCATTGCCCAAGAAGGAATTACGGTTTTTGATCCTTCCCCAGTAAATCCTGAAAGCATTCCATTGACATCAAGCGTGGGCCGTGCACCAGTCCTCTCGTTCGATGTGTAATTCTTTTCTCCCCATAATTGTTTGACACCTGTTTGAGCTAACAAATCTGCATCTGTGACTGGTAATCGTAAAAGTTCTTTTCGTTCTGATTCTGATAATTCTTTAACATCATCATAAAAACCATCAAGCTTTATCACACCGTCTTTGTCATGCATACCTGAGATTAGATCCGCCAAGACTTGTGCCGGATTATGGACAATACCACCAAATAAGCCGGAATGCAGATCATGGTCTGGTCCGGTTATTCTTAATTCAAAGTATGCCAAACCGCGCAACCCATACACAATCGTTGGAATATTAGGGGCAATCATTCCGGAATCCGGATTAAGAACGACATCACTCTGTAATAAATCAGCGTATTTTTCCAAAAAAGCGGGTAAATTTGGCGATCCGATTTCCTCCTCGCCTTCATAGATGAATTTCAAATTTACTGGAGGGTTTCCGCTCTTGATAATTGAATCGACTGCGCTCATTGCAGCAATGATTTGACCTTTCATGTCAGAGGCACCTCTGCCATATAAATAGTCATTTCGCTGGGAAGGCTCAAAAGGAGGTGTATCCCATAAGTCTAGTGGATCGGCAGGTTGTACATCATAATGACCATATACAAGGACAGTTGGTGCATTTTTTTTATTTGTCCTATATTGACCAAAAACTACAGGATGACCTGCTGTTTCCAAAATTTTAGTTTCTAATATACCAATTGAATGTAATAATTTCTCTACGAATTGTGCGGCAGATCGAATCCCTTGTTGGTGCTCAGTTGAAGTAGATATTGAAGGAATTCGGACCAATTCTTCTAGATTTGATCTAAATAGACTGTAGTTAGCTTCAGCATAATGTATAGCTTTTTCGCGATTTGACATCAAATACTCCTGGATTTAAATTCATAATGGATTATAAAGTATAAACAATGGAAAAGATAAGAGTTGTCTAAAATGCGTGGTTTAAATTAGCTTAAGTTACAATTAAACCATTCCTTTTTATTTATCAGGAGTTTAATAATGATCATAACTAATGGGAAAATCGTTACTTGGACTAAACCCAATAAGATATTAATTGGTCAGGCAATTCGAATTATTGGTAACAAAATTAGCAATATCGGTGACCAAAATATTCTTTTGAATCTCTTTCCAGACGAAGAAGTTCTGGATGCTGGAGAACAGTACATAATGCCAGGATTAATTTGCGCGCACACACATTTTTATGGGTCCTATTCAAGAGGACTTTCGATACCAACTGATTCCCCCTCATCATTTCCGGAAATTCTTAGAGACCTTTGGTGGGCACTTGATAAATCTTTGGATGAAAAAAGTGTTTACTACTCTGCGTGGGTGAGTGTCATTGATGCAATTAAACATGGTACAACAACACTCTTCGATCACCATGCTTCTCCAAACTTTATTAGCGATTCTTTAGATGTGATTTCAGAAGTCATAGATATTTCTGGCATTCGTGCATCACTTTGTTATGAAGTTACAGACCGAGATGGTAGCGAAAAAGCTAATGCAGGAATAAGTGAGAATATTAGATTCTTGAAAAGAATCAATTCTGGAAATAATCTTTCGGGTAGATTGTCAGGGACTTTTGGTTTACATGCAAGTCTAACTCTTTCACAAGCAACTCTGGAAAAAGTAAAGAATTCCTTGACAGAAAATCAAGGAATTCATATTCATGTGGCTGAGCATCCTGTCGATGAATATGATAGCCTGAAGAAGTCCAAAAAAAGGGTAGTTGACAGGTTAAATGATCTGGGTTTACTCGGAGAAAATTCAATTGTCGCACATGCTGTTCACGTCGATGCAAAAGAGATATCCATTCTCGCCACTTCAGGAGCTTGGGTTACTCACCAACCTCGATCGAATATGAATAACGCTGTCGGTATTGGGAACATGGAATCTATGATGCGTGCTGGGGTAAAAGTTTGCCTTGGAAATGATGGTTTTTCAAATACGATGTGGGATGAGTGGAAGACTGCTTACCTTGTTCATAAATTAGTAAATCAGGACCCAAGGCGAATGAATGGAAATGATATTGTTGAAATGGCTATTTATCAAAATGCTGCATTGAGTTCACAACACTTTGGGAAACCTATTGGAAAGATTGAAGAAGGTGCTCAGGCAGATTTAATTTTTGTTGATTATTTGCCATTTACACCAGTTTCAGCAGATAATATTCCTTGGCATATTTTATTTGGCATGCACCATTCCATGATTTCAACGACGATAATTGCAGGAAAAATTGTCAGAAAGAATTATACTTTCGTTGATATAGACGAAAGAGAAATAATTGCAAAAGCATTTGAACAATCTAAAATAGTCTGGAAAAAATATTCAGATCAATTTCAATCCATTTAATCAAAAAAATAAAAAGGAATTTATTATATGGAAATCTTAAAAATAGCAATTTTAGGTGGAACAGGTAAAGAAGGAAAGGGACTTGGCTATCGATGGGCAAAAGCTGGCCATCACGTTATTATCGGATCACGTCAGAAAGAAAAAGCTGAATTTGCTGTTTCAGAATTAAAATTGATGAAGCCTGGCTTAGGGGAATTAATGGGAACTGATAATCTTACTGCTGCCACTGAAGCAGATGTTATTGTTTTAACTATTCCGTATAATGCACATGCTGATATGTGTGAGCTAATAAAAGAAAGTGTACAGGAAAAGTTAGTGATTGATGTAACAGTTCCTTTGGTTCCGCCCAAAGTGACCAAAGTGCAAATGCCGCCAGCAGGTAGTGCCACTATGGAAGCTAGATCAATACTTGGCGAAAATGTCAGGCTGGGTGCTGCATTTCAAAACATTTCTTACGAACATCTGTTAAATGATCATGAAATTCATTGTGATGTTTTGGTCACTGGTGATTCAAAAGCAACAAGAGAAGAGATTATTAAACTGGTAAATGATGCTGGATTAATTGGATGGGAAGCGGGTCCTTTGGAGAACTCAGTTGTGGTTGAAGGTTTAACATCAGTGTTAATAGGTCTTAATAAAAAATATGGAATTCAAGATGCAGGCATTAAGATAACGGGTATAAATTAAAATGGATCTTTTAATTCATGCCTTGGAAGAGATTCCAGAAGTGCGACCAGGAGATGACTTAGTTGACTTGATCATTTCTTCATCTCAAAAGGAATCCTGGAAATGGGCGGATGGCGATATCGTTGTGCTTGCTCAGAAAATAGTCTCTAAATCCGAAAATCGGTTTGTAAATCTCAACGAAATTACCCCTGGTATTAAAGCTATTTCATACAGCAAATATGTTGAAAAAGATCCCCGACTTATTGAATTGATATTACGGGAGTCGGTAAAAGTGTTACGAACCCGAAAAGGATTAATGATTGTTGAACATCGTCTTGGATTTATCTGTGCGAATGCAGGTATTGATCATTCCAATATTAGTACAGCTGGAACTCTCCAAGATGATTGGGTGCTTTTACTTCCAGAAAACCCGGATTTAACCGCAAGTCGAATTCGAATAACTTTGGAAGCAAAACTTGGTAAATCAATCGGTGTACTAATCATTGATTCTCATGGACGAACATGGCGGAAAGGGGTAGTTGGTACCACAATTGGACTAAGTGGAATACCAGGTATTATTGATCAGCGCGGAAAAAAGGATAGAAATGGTTTCGAACTAAAAGTGACAGAAATTGCTGCCGCAGATGAATTAGCTGCTGGAGCGTCATTATTAATGGGTCAGGTTGCGGAAGGACGACCTATTGTGATAGCAAAAGGTTTTCCTTATAAACTTAGGGACTCTAATCTTTCAGAAATAATTAGAGTTGAAAGTGAAGATCTATTTAGGTAGTAAATTTAAATATTGTATAATCAATTTGTCAGACATTAACGTCTGTTTTTGGTTCAGATTATGCAATTTACTCTTGGAGAGTGCAAATGAGCTTGTGGGTTATTATCCCTGTGAAGCCGTTACGCAGATCTAAATCCAGACTTTCCGATGTACTAAATGAAGATGAACGAACTTTACTAAATTATCATATGCTTGAAAATACATTAAGTATTTTAAAAGAAATTCAAAGTATCGATGGTGTGCTTGTTGTTAGTCGAGATCCAAGCGCATTAACTTTGGCAAGAACTTATGATGCTAAAACCTTGCAGGAAGATGGTGAGCCTGGATTGAATCTTGCTCTTAAAAGAGCAGTAGTTGTGGCAAAAGCTTATTCAGCAAATTCTATTATGATATTACCAGCTGATCTTCCACTTATTACATGCAAGGAAATCAAAAGCGTGATTGATAAACTGGATGTGAACAATAAAATGATCATTTCTCCCGACAGAAGAATGAGTGGAACGAATATGCTAATCGTTTCTCCGGTTGACTTAGTTGAATTTAGTTTTGGACCTGGGTCTTTCGAAAGACATGTTCGTCAAGCTCAATCCAAAGGTGCGCATATCGATGTACATCAGTTGGAATCCATTGGACTGGATATTGATTTACCAGAAGACCTTGATTTATACCTAAAGATGCAAGTATTCCATTCAAAAGAATTTCTTAATATTGGTCATCAAAGAGGAGATTAATGATGTTTGAAAGAGTAGCTTTATATCTTCAAGATTCACATGATTTACGAGATGGTCTCGATTATGTTAAATATGCAGAAGAACATGGTTTTGAAGCTGTTTGGCAAGCAGAAAGCCGTCTTGTAAGAGATGCGATTGTTCCAATGGCGGCTTACGCTGCAGTTACAAAAAAAATAAAAATTGGTTCTGGAGTCATCAACAATTGGACCCGAAATATTGGTTTGCTTGCAGCAACATTCCTGACACTAGATGACCTTGCACCGAATAGAATAATTTGCGGAATTGGTGCATGGTGGGATCCTCTTGCAAAAAACGTGGGCATTGATCGTTCCAAACCTTTGACTGCAATGAAAGAAATTGTTTTGATAATGCGTAGACTACTCAACATGGAGAGAGTCACTTTTGATGGTGAGTTTGTCCACGTGAGTGGAATTGAGTTAGATGTTGTTCACGGAAGAAGAGAACCTCGAAATGTCCCCATTATGATTGGTGCAACAGGCGATAAAATGATGGAAATGACAGGCGAAATTGCAGATGGGGCTGTATTAAATTATTGTGTACCTCCAGAATACAACTTTAAAGCTTTGGAACTTTTAGAAATAGGTGCAAAAAAATCAGGCAGGACTTTAGATGATATTGATCGACCACAACTTATCGTTTGTTCTGTTGATGACGACCATGACATCGCAATTGAAAATACAAGAGAACTCTTGACTCAATACCTTGCCCAACAGCCACATATAGCAAAAGCTTCTGGCGTTTCAATGGATGTGGTTTCGGAAATTCAATCTATCCTTGGTTGGCCGGCCACACATGAGCAAATTCGGAAGGCAAAACATCTTGTTCCCGAAGAGTTGATATTAAAAATTACGGCATCCGGAACACCTAGTGAAGCAAGAGCAAAAGTTTCAGAATATATTAAGAATGGATGTACCTGTCCAATCCTATATCCTGTAGGTGGAAGTGTTAAAAAATTGATTCAAACTTTTTCAACAAAACCTGATTGAATTTTTTGAAAGGGTCGAAGTGAGATGATTCAAGATTATATTCGTGTAAAAACAAAAGATGAAGTTGTCGGCCTTCTCGAAAAAGGTTACACCATTTTAGGTGGAGGAACATATTTAAGTCGAAATCAAGAAGATGTTTTGGGCCTTATCGATATTCAGGAACTTGGATTAAATAAAATAATACCCATTGAGGACGATCTTGTAATAGATTCGTATTGTACATTTACTGAGATTTTAGATAATCCAAATGTATGGGATTCCCTTAAGGATGTTATTTTGCAAGAATCCAAAATTAACTCAAGAAATATGACGACTATTGCTGGTCATTTACTTGTAGCAGATGGATTTTCAAATATCTTAGGATGGTTGGTATGTGCAGATGCAACCATTCATTATTACCCAGATAAAAATCCTTATCCGAATAAGATTCCTGAGATAAATTCACTTTTTAAGTCCAAAGAAACATTTAATTCATTTATCGATAGCATTAATATTCCAATAAATACATGTATTGTTTGGGAAGTAATTTCAAGGACGCCTGATGATTTTCCGCTTGTTGGTGTTTTCTATAACAAAAAAACAGATTGTTCAATTATTGCATTGACAGGATTTTGCAATAAGGTACTTTTATTTAAATTCAATGACGACTTAAAAATCTACGAAGATTTTGAGACTCAATTACTAATTGCGCATAGCCAATATTCCAACAGGTTTATTTCTTTTGATTATTACCTTAAAACAAGTACTTTAGTCCTTAAAAGATTACTTGAAAAGGGGAAGAAATGAAAAGAAATCTAATTATCAATGGTTTACCATATTATATCGATATTGAACCGAATGAAATTCTATTAAATACACTTAGGTCAATTGGTTTAGTCAGTATAAAAAACGGAGGATGCAATAAAGGTGAGTGTGGTGCTTGCACAGTCTTGATTGATGGTTCGCCAATTAACTCTTGTCAGATATTTACAAATCAAGCTGTTGGTCACGACATAAAAACAGTCGAATATATGGGTGAAAATCCTGATCAAGGATGGAGAACCTCATCTGGATTGGGAGTGATTCAAAAAGCTTTTGTGGAGAGCGGCGCGATACAATGTGGATTCTGTACTCCAGCCATGGTTTTGGCGATTAAATCTTTGTTAGACGATAACTTAAATCCGACAGAACTCGAAATACGAGATTCATTGTCCAGTGTTTTATGTCGATGCACAAGTTATGTTAAACCAGTTCAAGCAGCTTTACGAGCAGCAGCATATTTAAGAGGAGAACACGTACCGCCAATAGATCAATATCTTGAAGTTTCTGATTCTTTTGGCGTTGTGAAAAATGGTTCTGATTCGACTGATCCCGTAATAAATAATGATCAAAAGATTTCAACACAAGTACTGCCAAAAATTCAAATTGACAGCGCAATTAATCGAAAAACGTCAAAAATTGGCAGACCCACAGAAAAAGTTGATGCTAATAAACTTGTACAAGGCAAAACTGCATTTGTTGCAGATTTTTCACCACAAAATGCTCTAATCGCAAAAGTGTTATTCAGCACTGAGGCACACGCAAATATTATTGAAATCGATGTTTCTGAAGCTGTAAAGTTACCAGGTGTCGAATGCGTACTGACATATAAAGACATTCCACGCGTTGTTTATTCAACTGCAGGACAATCTGATCCAATTCCAGGCCCACTGGATGCTTTTTCACTGGATAAGAAAGTTCGTTTTGTTGGCGATCGGGTTGCATTTGTGGCTGCAAAAACTGAACAGATTGCCATTCAAGCGATTAAATTAATTAAAGTTAAATATGAAAAGTTACCAGCAATAACAAATTCAAATGATTCAATGAAATCTGATGCTGCTATTATTCATGATGAACCCGAATACAAGAATTTTGCAGATTCTAATCCAATGGAGAATTTAGCAGCAAAAATAAGAATAGATATTGGTGATGTAGAAAAAGGGTTTCAAGAGGCTGATTTAATTTTTGAAAATGAATATGATGTTCCAAAAGTACAACAAGTTCATATTGAACCACATGTTGTATTAACATATTGGGATCCAGACGACAGATTAGTAATTACAACAAGTACACAGGTTCCATTTCACGCCAGACGAATTCTAGCACCAATTCTCGGGTTGCCAATTAAAAAAATTCGAGTAATTAAACCTCGAATTGGCGGTGGGTTTGGCGGTAAACAAGAAGTATTGATCGAAGATGTGGCAGCTCATCTCACAATTGCTACCGGAAAACCGGTATTGTATGAATATACTCGCGAAGAAGAATTCATCGCTTCAAGATCACGTCATCCAATGAAAATCAAATTGAAAACAGGTGTCAAAAAAGATGGAACGATAACCGCCAATGAAATGTATGCACTAAGTGACACTGGGGCATACGGATGTCACGCACTGACGGTTACTGGAAATACAGGTCATAAGGCGATGGCATTGTATGTTGGTGACGGTCCCTACCGAAAAAATCCAAATATTCGTTTTTATGCTGACGTAGTTTACACGAACACACCACCTGCAGGGGCATATCGTGGGTATGGAGTTCCTCAAGGTTATTGGCCGGTTGAGCGCCAAATGGAAATAATCGCCAGGAAACTTAATATGGATCCAATCGAATTTCGATTAAAAAATGCGGTAAGATCTGGTGAGTTACATCCATTTAGCACAGCTTGGAGCGAAGGAAGAGCTCCTAAACCTGAAATTATTCATACAGTTGGATTGGAAGAATGTGTCCGCCAAGGAAAAGCAGCAATCGGCTGGGATCAAAAGTTTGGGAATTTTGATTGGCATAATGGTACTGGCAAACCGAATATCAGAAGAGGGATTGGACTGGCAATGGTTATGCAAGGCACAGCAATCCCGTATTTAGATATGGGTGCAGCCAGCATAAAAATGAATGACGATGGATCGTTCAATCTTTTGGTTGGAGCAACAGATCTTGGAACAGGAAGCGATACGGTTCTTGCTCAAATGGCTGCTGAAATCTTAGGCGTAGAAGTAAATGATATTTTGGTTTATAGCTCTGACACTGATTTCACACCGTTTGATGTTGGGGCCTATGCCAGTTCGACTACTTATATTTCAGGGGGAGCGGTAATTCGAGCTGCTGACCAGGTTGCAGATAGCATAAAGAAAAGGGCAGCCAGATTAATTGACAAGAAATTTGGCTTGAAAGATATAGATTTTAATGAAATCTATTTATACGACCGCAAAGCTTCTTTACCAAGCGGTGAATTCGTCACCCTAAAAGAAGTTGCGTATGATTCATTGCATCATGAAAACCAGGAACAAATTATGGCTGTTGGTTCATTTATGTCGCCTTCATCTCCTCCTCCATTTGCTGCACAATTTGCTGAAGTTGAAGTTGATATAGAGACTGGTCAAACCCGGGTTATCCACCTCGTTATGGCTGTCGATTCAGGGGTGATTGTAAATCCAATTACCGCTGCTGGTCAAATTGAGGGAGGCATGGGACAAGCGCTTGGTTACGCAATTTGTGAAGAAATGGTCTATGACGAATATGGAAATGCTAGAGAAAAAGATTTGATTGATTATCATATTTTTAGGGCTGATGAAATGCCAAAAATGGAAACAATTTTTGTGCAGACTTATGAACCTTCTCATCCTTTTGGTCTTAAAGCGGTAGCAGAAATTCCAATGGATGGTGTTGCTCCTGCAGTCGGGAATGCAATTCTTGACGCTTGTAATGCAAATCTTTTCAAAATACCGGCAACACCTGAGAGAGTGTGGGAAGCTTTACAAAAAATATAGATTTCTAAAATTATCTTTAGATCTTTGATTTTCAAATTTTATTCGTGATAAATGACAACCATATTTGAGTAGAACTATTTAGAAGGATAAATGCAAAATGTGGAACAGTTACATCTCAACATCTTCGATCGAAGAAACGATTGAACTTTTGGCAGAATATGGAAATAGGGCGCATTTAATAGCGGGCGGGACTGACCTAATATTAGAAATTGATCGTGGGGTAAAGAAAAACGTTGAAGTTGTAATTGATATAACACGAATACCTGGACTAAACAAAATTAGTCTGGATGAAGAAAGGAATATTCATATTGGTCCTCTGGTAACACACAATGAATGTGTTAGTTCAAAATTAATTCAGGAATTTGCTTATCCATTAGCTCAGGCATCCTGGGAAGTTGGGTCCCCTCAAATACGAAATCGGGGAACAATCGCAGGAAATGTTATCACTGCTTCTCCAGCAAATGACACAATTACACCGTTAATGGCTCTAAATGCGAAATTTGTTTTAAAATCCAGAAATACTGTAAGAGAAGTAAATGTCAATGATTTTTATACGGGTGTGAGAAAGACAGTTTTGCAGCCGGACGAGATGTTAACTGAAATCATCTTTCCAGCAATGAAAAAATCGGAAATAGGATTCTTTATTAAGTTTGCTTTACGCAAATCTCAAGCGATATCACTCGTAAATATTGCTGCAATTTTATCAATTGAAAATAATGTAATTAACAACGCAGTCATAACCTTAGGTGCAGTTGCACCTACAATTGTTCATGCAAATGAAGCAGAGAATCTCCTCAAAGGCAAACAATTGTCTGAAGAAATTATAAATTTAGCATCTCATGCCGCAAAATATGCTGCTAGACCAATATCAGATATTCGTGGTTCCGCAGGTTATAGGAAAACCATGGTTAAAGTTTTAACGATGAGAGCTCTGAAGTCAATTGCAGAATTTGATAAAATTCAAAAACTACCCTCAAATCCGATACTTTTGGTCACAAAACAGAAACCATTTTTACAAACAAAATTCGAATTTTCAAACAGTAATACAGAAATCCATACAATTATCAATGGTAACCCAATTGTAATTAATTCTGGTTTCAATAAAAGTTTACTAAGACTGTTACGTGAAGATTTAGAAATGATTGGCACCAAAGAAGGATGTGCAGAAGGTGAATGTGGTGCATGTACGGTGTTTTTAGATGGAAAAGCTGTCATGGCTTGTTTGGTACCAGCTGGAAGAGCTCACAATGCTGAAATAACCACAATTGAAGGAATACAACAAAATGGACAAAACCATATTGTTCAAAATTCTTTTATCAAAGAAGGAGCCGTTCAATGTGGTTACTGTACTCCCGGATTTGTTATGTCGGCTGTAAAATTATTAGAGGAGAAACCCTCACCATCACAAATTGAAATCCGACAAGCAATTTCTGGAAATTTATGTCGATGCACTGGTTATTATAAAATTATTACTGCTATCGAAAATGCATCTGTTCAAAATGCAAAGAAAGAAGGGAAGAATGGCCAGGTTTGAATCTTATGAATCCCCAAAAAATAATCGGGATTCAAAAGGTGCGAAAACAAGTTATGTCCACCCAATTTGGCGTGGAATTGGATTTGCCATGATCGTATTGACACCCATTATGGGTTGGTTTTCATCTGTTCTGATTTTTGATATGAATACTCAGAATAAATGGTTGGCTATTCCAAGAGATTTGCTTGTCCCAACCAAAGATCCTTATTTATTGATTAAAATTATTCTTGCAGTGGTTATTTCTCTTCTTATATTCTTAGTGTTTCAGTTGATCACGTTTTTCCTTTACAGAATTACCGGACCTTCTAGATATGGACCTCTGGATGTTCCACCTGTTAGGTATTCTGGCAAAAGATATAAAAGATAAAAGGATGTTTTTCGATGGAAATTGGTAAACAAAAAGTAAGAATCGATGCAGAAGCAAAAGTAAGAGGAGAAGCAAAATATCCTGGCGATATCAATATGGAAAACCAGGTGTATATGAAAGTTCTTTTTTCACAAAAAGCTCACGCTATTATTAAATCTGTCGATATTACTGAAGCAGAAAAAATACCTGGCGTCATAACTATTTTGTTAGCTTCGGATGTACCAAATAACGAATATGGATTAATCATGGCCGATCAGCCAGTTTTATGTGGTATTGGCTCAACAAATCCAAATGCTAACATTGTAAAGAGCTTCACGGATCAAATTGCCTGTGTATTGGCTGAAACTGAAGAAATTGCAAAATTAGGAATTGAAAAAATTAAGGTAGACTACCAAGATCTGCCAGTTATATCAACAATAGAAGAAGCATTAAAGCCGGGAGCTGTTTTAATTAATCCGGAAAAAGAAAACAATATTTTGCTTCATTACAATATCATTAAGGGGAATATATCAGATGCTTTTTCTCAATCAGATGTCATTATTGAATCAACTTACAAAACACCGGTACAAGAACATGCTTACTTGCAACCAGAAGCTGGAATTAGTTATATCGATGAAAATTGTTGTGTAACTGTAATTGTTGGCGGACAATGGATACATGAAGATCAGGAGCAGATTGCTCACGCATTAAACCTTCCCAAAGATTTAATTCGAGTGATTTACCCTGCAATTGGTGGGGCTTTTGGTGGTCGCGAAGACATGTCAGTTCAAATTACTTTGGGTCTGGCGGCATTGAAACTCCATGAACAGGGGATCTCGAGACCTGTTAAGATTATTTGGACCCGGGAAGAATCAATAATCGGGCACCACAAACGTCATGCATATGAGATTCACTCTAAATGGGGTGCAACTAAAGAAGGGAAAGTGCTCGCAGCAGAAGTGCGCGTATACGCCGATGCCGGTGCTTATGCTTATACGTCTACCAAGGTTCAAGGGAACGCCACATTAATGTGCACAGGTCCTTATGAAATTCCAAATGTAAAAGTAGATTCTTACACTGTTCTCACCAATAACCTCCCGGGAGGTGCTTTTCGAGGATTTGGTGGTCCACAAGCAGCATTCGCTGCTGAAACCCAAATGAACAAATTAGCTGAAAAATTAAATATGGATGCTGTTGAAATACGCATGCGAAATTTAATAAAAGACGGCTCATATTTATCTGTTGGATCAAAATTGCCTGCTGGCGTAAGTTTGCCTGAGGTTGTACAGGAATGTGCTCTTCATTCAGGTTGGAGTAAATCCGATGGAGTTTGGGAAAAGTCAAATAAACCAAATCATGCGATTTCTCCAAAAGTACGTGGAACAGGTTTTGCATGTAGTTATAAAAATGTTGGTTTTTCGTTTGGGGCACCAGAAGAATGTTGGGCAATTGTTGAATTGCATGGCGGCTCTGAAATTGAAAAAGTTATATTAAAACATGCTGGTGCAGAAGTAGGACAAGGTTCTCATACAGTTTTTTGTCAAATGGTCTCAGATGCTATTGGTGTATCAATGGAAAAAGTTGAATTGGTACCCTCAGATACCATGTCATCTTTGAACTCCGGCAGTGTTTCTGCTTCAAGAATGACATTTATGGCTGGAAATTCAATTATTGGTGCAGCTAATCTGGCAATGGAAAAGTGGAATAATGAAGAAAGACCCGCAGTAGGTAAATTTCAATTTGTTCCTCCAAAAACAACCGCGTATAACAAAATTGATGGGAGCTGTGATCCAAATTTCTCATACGGATATGTGGCAGAAACAGTAACGGTCGAAGTTGATCTGGAAACTGGCCAAATAGATTTAATTAATGTTGTGTGTGCTGATGATGTTGGAAAAGCGATTAATCCGCAAAATGTCCAAGGACAAATTGAGGGTGCAATCGTACAAGCAGCTGGATATACTTTGTTGGAAAATTTTATACAAGATCAATCAATCATAAAAACCTCGCAATTTTCTACATATTTAATTCCGACTGCACTGGACATTCCAGAAAAAATTGATTCAATTATTCTTGAGTTTCCTGATCCACGTGGTCCTTGGGGAGCCAGGGGAATGGGAGAGATGCCCTATATGCCATTTGCACCTGCAGTAATCGCCGCTGTTCACGATGCTACAGGGATTTGGTACAATGAGTTCCCATTGACTCCTGAACGGATATTACGTGGACTTGGTAAAATTGAGGAATAAAAATTAAACATTTTATGGGGCACGAATAGGAAATTTTACAATCTATGATTGCAGTAATCCGTGGTGGCGGAGATCTTGGGAGCGGCATCGCTTTACGACTACGACATTCTGGTTTCAAAGTTATTGTCACAGAAATTGCACAGCCAATTGTTCTTCGAAGAACTGTCGCATTTGCAAATGCGATATACGAAAATGGGATGAGCGTAGAAGACGTTAATAGCAGGATTGCGGAAAATATTTCAGATATAGATCTTCTATTAGGTGAAGGGATCATTCCGGTCGTTATTGATCCTGATTTGTCCATTGTCGACCAAATTGGATATGATGTTTTAGTCGATGCCAGGATGTTAAAAATTTTTACAGAATATACTTTACATACGAAACCCATGTTAATCGGAATTGGTCCAGGTTTTTTCGCTAACAAGAACTGTCATGCTGCAATTGAAACTAATCGGGGACATTTTTTAGGTAGAGTTATATGGGATGGGTCACCAGAAAAAAATACTGGGATTCCTGGAAAAATTGACAGTTTGGACTTTGAAAGGGTTATCCGGGCTCCTGCAAGTGGAATCATAAATTCAGGTGCAACATTAGGAAAATTAATACATAAAGGGGATATTATAGGATATATTTCCAATGTGCCAATCATCGCTTCCATAGATGGATGTCTTCGTGGCTTGATGCATGATGGTATATTTGTCCAAAAAGATACTAAAATTGGAGACCTAGATCCCAGAATGAATCCTTATTTAATAAAGTTTGTCTCTGAAAAATCATTAGCTATTGCAGGTGGTGTTTTAGAAGCAACATTATCATATTTTCAAAATATAAAATGAAATTAAGCGAATTAGATGTTTTTCATTCTGACGATCAGATTGCATGGGTGGGAAGCGGGGGCAAAACATCCTTGATCTTTTCATCGATCCAGGAGTTGTTTGATACTGCAGTAGTTACAACAACAACTCATTTAGCAACATCTCAAGCAAGTCTAGCTTCGCAACATATCCAATTTCATCAAATTACTGACCATTTCGAAGAAAATATATTGAGTCACCAGGTCACATTATTCACTGGTGGCTCAGAAGAAGAGGAAGTTGATAAATTAAGGGGATTTTTACCAAATGAACTACAAAATTTATCAAAATATTGTTTTACGAACAAGATTCCTCTTTTTATTGAAGCAGATGGTGCCAGACTAAAGCCTATTAAAGCACCAGCAGCGCATGAACCAAGTATTCCGGACTTTGTCACAAAAGTCTGTGTAGTAATTGGCTTAGAAGGTTTATTTAAGCCTTTATCTGAAGTGAATATTCACAGACCAGAATTGTTTTCAGTAATAACCGGCAAATTGAAAAACCAAGTCATTGATACAGAGGATATTTTTAAATATCTGACAAGCGAAGATGGTGGCCTGAAGGGGATTCCAACCTCATCACAAAAAGTTCTCTTCTTAAACCAATTTGACCTGATCGATGACAAAGACGAGATATTGGTTTTGGCATTGAGATGTAAAACCTTTTATGATCATGTATTTATTACCTCTGTTAATCAAGATTCGCATAAACTCGACATTTATGCTCACTTCGGTAAAATTGGTTGTATCTTACTTGCAGCTGGTGAAGCTAAACGATTCGGTTTCCCAAAGCAATTAGCGATGTGGGAAAACAAGTCTTTTATAAGAACAATCATTGACAAATTATTAACAACTTCATTGTCACCAATTTTTGTTATTCTGGGAGCATTTAGCGATATCGTGTATTCAGAGCTACATGGCTACGCCAATTTGAATACCTTAGTAAATCAGGATTGGAAAACTGGTCAGGCGAGTTCAGTAAAGTTAGGAATTAATACTTTGCCACATGAGGTGGAAGCTGTTATTTTTTTGTTGGTCGATCAACCTCAAATCAGTATTGAATTGATTAACAATCTTATCATTTCGTATGCAGTCTCAAAGAAGGCAATTATCTCTTACCGATTCAAAGGAAGCAACAGACACCCAGTCTTGTTTTCCAAGTCATTATTTTCATCCTTGTCAAAAATTGAAGGAAATTCCGGGGGAAGGCAATTATTTGAAACATATCCACCTGAATTTATTGAAATTTCAGACCCAATTCAGTCTCTAGACTTTGATACACCAGAGGAATTAGATGCAATTAGAACACGTAAATTTTCGGACTAACTTATGAATGGATTTACTTGGTGGCAATACGACTTTAAAGCTGATAAATTTTCTGAATTATCAATAAATGAAGAAAAATCCCGACTGGAAAACGTCTTATCCAGCTTACCAGAAGGTGTGTATACAACCTTAAGAACAATGAATAAATCACATGCTTTCCAATTGGCTAATCATTTCCAACGAATGATGGAGAGTATTCAGTTCTCTGGTAGAACATTTCCATACTCAATAGAAGAATTGAGAAAACCAATTAAACACATATTAAACACTTTGCAAGGTAATTCTCATCGGGTGAGAATTCAGATCCCATTTATTGGCTTATCAATATGCAATATCGTGATTGATGAATTATTCCCTTATCCCCAGGAAGCGTATGACAAGGGTGTATTTGTTAAAACTAACCACTTGGTACGTCAAAATCCCAAAGCAAAATTATCAGATTTCATATCGAATTCGCAGGGTGAAAAAAATCTTTTAAGAGAGAATAAATTAGAGGAATCTCTGATCGTAAATAAATACGATAGCATATTAGAAGGGCTTTCAAGTAATTTTTTCGCAGTCAAGGGTGGAAAACTGTGGACTGCAAATCAGGATATTTTGGAAGGAATTACACGAAAATTATTGCTCGAAGAAGCGAATCTTCTTGGGATCGAGATTATTTACAAAGCAATTCATTATTCTGAAATAAGAAAAATACAGGAAGCATTCATAACAAGCACCAGCCGAGGTGTAATGCCGATTGTAAAAATTGATTCAATTGAAATTCAAAATGGCGTACCAGGTGAAATGACGAAGAAATTATCTGATGCATATAATCGGCGATTTATGAATGAATTTGAAGAAATATAACTAATCTTCAAAATCTTCAATATTCGAATTATCGGTTTCATCAAATTCTGGATTTGTTTCGAAGTCAGAATTTGGTAATTCCAATTTTCCAGCTTCTAACAGCGCAATTATTTTTTCTGCTTCTTCAAATTGGGATTTTTTAACATAAATATTTGCTGAACCCAATTTGCCCAGAGTTAATCCATAAGTCACACCTGTGCTTTCTTGAATAATTTCAGACTTTATTTCAAAAGATTCAAGTAACAATTGAATGGATTTTGCATCCAAGAGACCATAAGCACGGTACAATAATTGATAATCATTCATTGGATCTCCATTTTTTTATAATACGGTCTTTCCGATGTAACAATTCGATGAAAAAAACATCATTATTTTCTCTCGTAATCTCGATACCTTTTTCAGTCCATGAAAGAGCATTTTCATAATCTTTCGCTTTGTGTTCATAGAATTTCGATAATTCAATTATAGATTTTATATCTTTCAGCTCACTTGCTAATTTCCATAATACAACCGCTTCATCCAAGTTTCCAGCCTTCTTATAAATATTCGACAATCCATTTAAAGCATTGATTCGGATTGGGTCGGAAATATTGGATTGATTTAGTGTGGTCAGGTAGTATTGAATTGAAATTTTAATGTCGTGTTTTTCGTGTAGTCGAGCAAGGGCATAATTAATTGTTTGAAATTCTTTATGTAAATCCGATTGATAAGAAATTACTTTTACATAAGCATACATTAATGCACAAAGAGAGACAACATCAATTGAGTTGTGGTAAAACACACCAAGAATAGAAGACATATTCCCAGTCTTTAAATAATCGCGATAAATTTCGGGAGCCATCCAACCAGGAACTTCATCGTTGGTACGATTAAAATTGAGAATGTTTTTTTCTACACTTTTTAAAGAGCGATCCTCGAGTTGATAACGCCAAAGTGCTCTTGAGTATTTTAAAAGATCCAATTGCTCATATTTGGTAAAATCGACCGGTATTTTGTGAAGAATGTACCGATGTTTCAATATTGGCAAATCAAAACCAATACCATTGTAGGTAACAATGGTATTGTCTGATGAAATAAAATTGCTCAAATCTAAAAGCATTGCTCCTTCCTCAGAAGGGGATTTCAAGAAATATTGTCGTAATACAAGCTTCGGTCCAATTAATTTCGCCACTCCAACCATAAAGGCAAATGTGCCTGCAGATAACGCCAGACCCGTTGTTTCGGTATCGAGAAAAACGCATTTTTGAAAAGATACCATTTGAGAAATACCAGGAAATTCAAACTGAATTGGTTTTTCCACAATGTCTGCAAATAAAATGTTCCCATGAATATATTCGCCCGAAAATTCATTTTGTGTGTAAAAAAACTTGCCTAAAGAATTTTCTTCTGTTATTCCATCTTTCAGATCAACATCCAATTTATTTTTTTGCGGCAAAGGATTTAAATGATTAGCACCTATATGGACTCCTAATTTTCTGATTTTATTTCTAAACTCGTCATCCATTAGATCATTCCAGAATCGTTTTAAGGATTGCCAAGGTTTCCAATTTTCCTCCATATCCGAATTCTGGTTCCGGACCAACGCAAGAAGGACAGCCATTTTGACACGGACATTCTGAAATGTGCAGCATTATTTTTGAGAAAAATAATGTCTATGCCAACAAACCAAATCCATACAATAAATACCTCAGAATGGGTAGATAGATATGCCGACTATTTATTTAATTACACTATTACCCGTGTAAACGATAGTTTTATAGCGGAAGATTTAGTACAAGAAACTTTTTTAGCAGGATTAAAATCCATGAAAAATTTTAAAGGAGAAGCCACGGAGCGCACGTGGTTAATTTCTATTTTAAAACGAAAAATAATTGATCATTACCGGAAATCAAATTCAAACAAAGGTAAAGCAGAGGTAAGAATGGATTTCATTAATATAGAAGATCAGGAAGGCGACTGGTTGGAAGAACGGGTAAAAGATGATTCCTACCGAAGCGCAGAAGATAATTTTGAAAACGAAGAATTAGGTTTAGCAATAGAAAATTGCCTAGGAAAACTACCTGTTAAACAGGCCGTTATTTTTAAACAAAAAACTATATTAGAACAAGAAACAGATACTATTTGTAAGGAACACAGCATTACAGCGTCAAACCTTTGGGTAATAATTCATCGAGCTCGAGTTCAGCTCATGGAATGCCTTAATAATCAATGGTTTAATAAATAATTATTTTAATGAAAAAAAACAATACCTTTTTTATTTCTTGTGACACCGCACAACAACAATGTGACAAAGTATAATATAAAGAAGCTACTTTGTATGAGAAATTTACCTTAAGACTACATCTTCTTTTTTGCAAGTATTGTAAATTTTACACAAAAAAA
>PHBS01000070.1 GCA_002841995.1 Chloroflexi bacterium HGW-Chloroflexi-8 | reverse complement strand
ATATTAGCAAAAGTCTCTCACAAACCGGTCATAATTACCTATCATTGTGATTTATTGATGCCGCCCGGATTAATCCCCTGGTTGGCAAATAAAGCTGTCATCATGATGAATGGGATTTCAGCTCTATTTGCTTCAAAAATTGTAACTTACACACAAGATTATGCTGACCATTCAGATTTTTTGAAAAAATATAGAAACAAAGTAAAAATTATTTTGCCGCCTGTCGAACTTCCCAGAGTAAATGAAAATGAAATTGAATCGTACCGTTTAAAGACCAACCCACATAAAAAATATCCAGTGATTGGAATGGCTGTTCGGTTTGCAACTGAAAAAGGCGTTGAGGTAATTCTTGATGCAATGCCAAAAGTATTAAAGGAATTTCCGAATACTTTGTTGCAATTTTCTGGTCCATATAAAGATATTCGTGGGGAAGAACAATATATTGAACATTTGTTACCAAGAATTCATGAATTGGAAAAAAGCGGAAATTGGATGTTTCTTGGTCCTCAAACACATTATGAGATGGCTCTTTTTTATCCCAATATTGATGTTTTAATTTTGCCTTCATTAAATTCTACAGAGGCTTTTGGATTAGTTCAAATTGAAGCGATGGTCAGTGGGACACCTTCTGTCGCTTCTGCATTACCAGGAGTTCGGCAACCAGTTTATCAACATAAAATGGGTAAGATTGTCCCTATTGGAGATTCTGAAGCATTGGCAGATGCCTTGATTCATATTTTTAAATCTCCGAAGGAATTTCAGCAAAATCCTGAAGAAATCAGGAAACAATATTTGCCCGGAAAAATTGCAGAAAGCTATGAAGCTCTTTTCACTGACTTGATTTGATATTGTAACATTTTGTAGATGATAAAATTTAAATATATTGGAAGAACACGCACAAAATCATTAATAAAACGCACCAAAAATTTAAATTAATAAAATTGGCAATATTCGGATGAATGAACCTTCTGTTTTAGATTTCATAAAAGCTAAATTGATGCCCTGGAAATATCATATAGAAGAGTCAGATATCGATGATGGTTTGTCAGAATCTGATTCTGAAAATATTGTTTCTGAGGTTTTTGAAGCGGATGAAAACCAAACAGTAAATATTTTCAAAAGCAATCCGAAAGACTTGCTGCTAAATTGGCCATGGTATTTTCTGGGTGCATTAATTTTTGCGATCATTGGCCAAATCTTTATGGAGCCTCCAGGTCAAAACATAAAAATTGCTATTGTGTTTTATGGTTTAAGTTTTTTACTTTTAGTTTATTCTGTGATTAAAAAAGATCCGTTCTTCGGAATGTTTCCGGATGCTGTAAGAAAAGAATTGAACACGGATTTTGATAGAAGAAGAACAGTATTGTTGCTTCTGAGTTTTATATCCTTAATAATTGCGTTTTTTGCATTTAAGAAATTTGGATCAAATGATATCCGCTTCAATTCTATTAATTTGTTTTTTTGGCTGATGAGTCTTTTGTTATTTTGTTTTTCGGTTCTAGATTTTAGAGAAATGAACGATATTTTTGGAAATATTAAAAAAGTTATTAGTTCAAAAACTTTATTATTAAAAATTTCTCCATGGTCATTCTTGATATTAATTGTTTTATTATTGGTTGCTTTTTTTCGATTTTTCCGGTTGGATTTGGTGATAGGAGAGATGTTTAGCGACCATGCAGAAAAGCTCTTGGACGTATACGATGTACTAAATGGTGACTATCACGTCTTCTTTATAAGAAATACAGGCAGGGAGTTCTTACAATTTTACCTTACCGCATTCATTGCTAAATTATTCAACACTGGTGTCTCTTTTATAAGTCTAAAAATAGGAACAGCATTCGCTGGATTTTTAGCACTTCCATTCATTTATAAGTTAGGCAAAGAGTTGGGAAACCGGTGGGTGGGATTGATTGCTTTTTTCTTTGCTGGTATATCTTATTGGCATAACGTTATTTCCCGAGTTGGATTAAGATTTCCTTTTTATCCTTTATTCGCAGCACCAGCAATCTACTACTTAATCCGAGGATTGAGACAAAAGCGCCGAAATGACTTTATATATTCAGGAATTGCAATAGGATTCGGATTGCATGGTTACAGTTCTACACGATTCTTACCATTTGTGATTCTTGCTGGAATTATTTTATTTTGTTTGCACTCCAAAAATAAGGGCTTCAGATTTAATATGATTTTTGGATTGACTATTCTTGTCATAACCAGTTTTATTATTTTTTTACCGCTCTTTAAATACACATTAATAAATCCGGAAGCGGTAAGTTATCGAGCGATAACGAGATTGGGAACAACAGAAAGAGAATATATCGAACCTGTAACTAGCATTTTTCTTAAGAATCTCTGGTCAGCAGAAACCATGTTTTTCCATTCGGATGGGAATACATGGGTACATTCCATTCCTTTTAGACCAGCGCTGGATTTTATTACTGCTGCTTTTTATTTCTTAGGTTCAATCATGGTGATTATTCGTTATGTAAAACTCCATAATTGGGAAGATTTATTTTTAATTATATCGGTTCCCCTATTAATGATGCCTTCTATCTTGTCACTAGCTTTTCCAGAAGAAAATCCAAGCTTAAATAGAACTGGTGGTGCAATTGTGCCAGTTTTTATCATTGCAGCGATCGGATTTGAAGGAGTTTTTTACCGGTTGATCAGTTCTGCAAAAACCCGTTTTCAAAAATTCGCATATATAATTTTTTCAATTTGTTTATTAGGAATATCTATATTTACCAATTATGATTTGGTATTTAACCAATTTAACAAGCAATTTATGAATAATGCCTGGAATACATCGCAAATTGGTGAAGTTATAAAAGGATTCACTGAATCTGTTGGAAGCGTCGATAATGCTTATGTCGTTCCGACTGCTCATTGGGTAGACACACGTGTGGTGGGTATTGTTGCAGGATTCCCAACACGGGATTTCGCACTTTGGCCTGAGGATTTTTCTAAATCATTGTCAAATGATGATCAAAAATTATTTATCCTCAAACCAGAAAACTCCCAGGCGTTGGATTTATTAGAGGAAATGTATCCTGTTCACTCTCTGTATCGGTATGATTCTGGACGTGAAGGTAAAGACTTTTTAATTTATTCGGTACCAGCGAAAGCTGCACCTTCGGATTAATGGAGATTAATGGATGGAATTACCCAAAATAGTGATCTCCGATAAACCCAATCTATTGAGAAAGTGGACAACAACAAGTATTTTGATATTAATACTTGCTGCCAGTCTTTATTTCCGAATTACGGGGTTATTTTGGGGAGATTATCAATATTTACATCCTGATGAGCGGTTCTTAATTTGGGTAACTGCAGATATTTCTTCTGTTGATTCTATGGGAGATTATTTTAATACAGAATTATCGAGCTTGAACCCACATAATCGAGGCCATGGTTTTTATGTTTATGGGGACTTTCCTGTAATTTTTACACGATACATAAGTGAATCTATTGTTGAAAATATATCCTGGAATAATATTACTCAAATCGGAAGAGGATTATCAGTTTTCTTTGACCTTGGAAGTGTTTTCCTTGTTTATCTAATAGGAAAAAAATTATTTAGTGAAAGAATTGGATTACTTGCATCTGCATTTTCTGGTTTTGCAGTTCTTCAAATTCAACAAGCGCATTACTATACGGTTGATACTTTTGCCACTTTTTTCTCAACCCTGGCTGTTTTAATTGCAGTAAAGATTTTTAAAACGAACCTTGACGAGAAAAAAGACTTTAAGCCAAATTTGTTTAAATTTCATATCCCATATCCAAATTTGCTAATTGTATCTGGATTATTTGGAATAATTGTCGGTATTGCTGCTGCTTCAAAGATTAATACAATTTTTGTGGCTATATTATTGCCTATTTCCTATTTTTTACTATGGAATCGCTATCCAGATCTCGACCCGGTTTTAAAGATGGGTGTGATTACCCGCGACTTAATTTTTGGTGGGTTTCTTGCTTTTCTTGCATTTCGTATTTTTCAGCCTTATGCTTTTGAAGGTCCTGGTTTTTTCAATATTGGTATAAATCCAAAGTGGTTGTCTAATATCAAAGAAATAAGCACGCTTGCCAGTGGAGATGTGGATTATCCACCAGCATTGCAATGGGCAAGAAGAGATATTCTTTTTGCTGCGAAAAACATCACATTGTGGGGATTGGGAATCCCAATGAGTATTTCTTTATGGTTGGGGATGATCCTGATGGGTTGGAAAATAATCCAAAAAAATTGGAAATATTCCATTATATGGATTTGGACTTTTGGATACTTTGTGTGGCAGTCCTCAGTAGAAAATCCAATGATGCGCTATCAAATGCCAATTTATCCATTGTTTGCACTGATAACAGCCTGGTTTATTTTCTACTCAATTGAATTTGTTCATAACAAAACAATTTTCAAGCGTACGATTCGAACGATTGGCTACTTGCTTGGATTAGTTGCAGTTGTTGGGACATTGACTTGGGCTTTTATGTTTACGCGAATATATATCCAAACCAATACCCGCGTTGCAGCGACTGAATGGATTTATGAAAATGTTCCCGGACCCATAAATTTGATGATTCAAACACAATCCGGGATTAAACAGGAAGTTCTTTCTGTATCTTATGATTATCAAATTAATAGTGTAAAACCATACACAATTAGGTTTTCGCTTAAAGAAAAAGGCAAATTAGAAGAAATAACTCTTGGGAAAGTGCTTGCTTCCAATACTTTTTCTAATGAGGATGGGGAACTTAAAATTTCACTGTATGACTTGGAAGGAAACGGTGATCTGCTTTCGGAAGGATCTATTTCTGGAGATTTTAAAGAAGCAGGCGGTGGCAAAGGTATCTCTTATAAACTACAACTTGATCCCTCGGTAAATTTAGAACAGGATCACAATTATCAATTATTAGTCGAATACAACGGACCAAACTCAATTGTAATTAGTGGAAGTGCTGTAGCAGTTGAAACCGATTGGGACGACGGGCTTCCTTTAAGGTTAGATGGAAAAGATGCTTATGGCGGTATTTATCAGGGGAATCTAAATTTTCAAATGTATTGGAATGACGATGAAAGTAAGTTAAATCGATTTTACGATACTTTGAATCAATCAGAATATATATTTATTTCATCCAACCGACAGTGGGGAACAACCACAAGAGTCCCTGAAAAATATCCCTTAACTACACAGTTTTATGATTCGTTAATGGGTTGTCCAGACACACATGACATCTACTGGTGCTATAGTGTCGCCAAACCTGAAATTTTCAAAGGTGAACTTGGATTTGAATTAATTAAAGTTTTTGAATCTTACCCCACAATAGGAAGTCTTGTGGTCAATGATCAATTTGCTGAGGAAGCATTTACCGTTTATGATCATCCAAAGGTTTTAATATTTAAGAAATCTGCTGGATATGATTCTGACGAAGTTTTGAAAATTCTTTCATCAGTTGATCTTTCACGAACGATGCAATTGACCCCTGCAAAAGTTCCAAAATATCCTGCTAATTTAGAATTACCAAAAGTGAAATTGGATTCAGACCAAAGCTCTGGTACGTGGTCGGATTTATTTGATCGAGATTCTCTTGCCAACTCGAACCCAGTTATCGCAGTTATGTTATGGTACTTTTCAATCACACTTTTTGGATGGTTTCTATTTCCAATCGTGAGACTGATGATGCCTGGTTTAGTGGATAAAGGGTACTCCTTTAGTAAATTGATTGGAATGCTTCTTTTAGCGCTAATTGTCTGGTGGGCAGGAACATATAATGTGCCTATCACACGAAGTTTTATTTTAATTATTGTTGTGGTCCTCATGGGATTAGGTATTCTATTTGGAATCATCCAAAAAAAGGAAATAATTGAAGACTTAATAAAATTAAAACGACAATTTCTGTTGATCGAAATCATAGGTTTATTGTTATTCTTCATATTCCTGGTTATTCGCATAGGTAATCCCGACCTTTGGCATCCAGCCAAAGGTGGCGAAAAACCAATGGATTTTTCTTACTTGAATGCGGTTATTAAAAGTACAACATTCCCGCCTTATGATCCATGGTACTCAGGTGGATATATTAATTATTACTATTATGGTTTTGTAATTGTTGGTCTCTGGGTAAAACTATTAGGAATCATTCCGTCAGTTGCATATAACTTGATTCTGCCTTTATTATTCTCAATCATGGGGGTGGGGATTTATGGAGTGGGTTGGAATTTGATCAAAACAAATACCAAAATGAATAACTGTACGGAAAGTGAATTTTCATCATTCCGTACAATTTTCAAATCAAATGCGTTTTTAACTGGCATTTCTTCTATGTTATTTGTCTTGATTATCGGTAATCTTGGCACAATCCGAATGATTTGGCATGGGTTTCAAAAACTTGGCTCGCCATCGGGTTCGATTGATGTTGCGAATATATTTGAACGATTTGTTTGGACATGGAATGGCATTATTGAGTTTGTCCGCGGGGGGGCAATGCCTTTTTATCCAGGTGATTGGTATTGGGTACCTAGTAGAGCATTACCGCAATCTCCGATCACAGAATTCCCTTTTTTTACATTTATTTACGCAGATTTACACGCTCACTTATTAGCTCTCCCGATCACCATCCTTGCAATTGGTTGGGCATTATCGATTATTTCCAGCCGCTGGAAATTTAGTGGATTTGTATCAGCAAGAGTACAAAAAGTTTTGACGATACTTTTAGGTGCACTGGCGATTGGTGCACTAAGGCCAACAAATACATGGGATTTTCCAACCTATTTGATATTTGGGGTTGTTGTTATTATTTACACGATATGGAAACACAGAGATTTAGAAGACCCAGTTGAAGAGAATTCTGGTAGGGTATCTAAATATTGGGAAATATTTTTTACCGCAGCTGGTCTGATTCTTCTTTCGTTTATATTGTATAAGCCATTTTCCGACTGGTATGCTCAGGCATATACTGCTATAGACATTTGGAAAAGTGACAAATCTCCTTTTTGGTCATATTTCACGCATTGGGGATTTTTCTTAATTGTCATTTTAAGTTGGTTCATTGCAGAAACTATTCAATGGATGGCAACCACTCCATTATCATCCTTACGAAAATTAATGAAATATCGAACAGTTTTCTTGACATTTATTTTTGTTATTTTGTTTTTTATAATCTTTTTAACTTTATTAAAAATAAAAATTGGCTGGATCGTCGTTGTAATGTTAGCCTGGTCTTTACTTTTGATCTTGAGAAAAAATCAAAGTGATTCTGAAAGATTTGTTTTATTCCTGATTGGTACAGGAATATTATTGACACTATTTGTAGAGCTTTTTGTTTTACGCGGTGATATCGGACGAATGAACACTGTATTTAAATTTTATTTGCAAGCCTGGGTTATGCTTGCGATTGGTGCTGCTTTTGCAGTAATTTGGTTATTCAACCACATCAGAGCTTATACCCAAACCTCACTTGTTAGATTTTGGATATTTGGAGTGGTTCTATTCTTTAGTTGTACTGCTTTATATCCTCTATTTGCCACCCTGGAAAAAATTGACGATCGAATTGATCCTAAAGTCCCGATAACCCTGGATGGAATGGAGTACATGAAGTATTCAACTTATTTTGATGAAAATACAAACATGGATTTAAGTGAAGATTACAAAGCAATTCAATGGATGCAAGATAATGTTCAAGGATCGCCTGTCATAGTGGAAGGAAATACTGTTGAGTATCGATGGGGCAGTCGCTTTTCCATTTATACAGGTTTACCCAGTGTCATCGGTTGGAATTGGCATCAACGGCAACAAAGAGCAGCTTTACCTGCAGAATGGGTTACAGACCGTGTTAACGAAGTTTCGAAATTCTATTTATCTTCAAGCAAGAAAGAAACAGAATCATTTCTTCAAGAATACAATGTGAAATACATCATACTTGGACAATTAGAAAAAGCTCTTTATCCCGGTGAGGGGTTGGATAAATTTGAAAAGCTCAAAGATATTCTTTGGAAAGAAGTCTATAGCGCAGGAAATACTGTAGTTTTTGAGGTTCTTAAATGAAATTTATTGCAGAAAAGGTTTATCACATCATCAGTCAAAATCTTTGGGAGGATATAGAGAAGTTGGAATATTATTATCCAGATTCTCTGCAGAATGAAGGTTTTATTCATCTTTCCAATGCTACTCAGGTAAGCTCAGTGGTGAAAAGATTTTATGCCAATTTAGAAAATCTTGTTGTGTTAGAAATCAATACAAATAAATTGAAATCGCCAATTAAATATGAGAGTGTTGGTACGGACGGCATTTTCCCTCATCTTTATGGAAAGTTAAATGTAAATGCAGTCGAAAATGTGTTTCCCATACTCAAAAACGAAAATGGTGATGTGATTTGGAATGAATGACTAAGTTTTGGAATTTCCAATATAAAATAAGTATCAATATCGAGTTTGAGACGTATTTGACAATGAAAGGGCAATATGAAGACCAATTATAAAGAAATCGAGAAAATTGTCCTTATTATCATTTTCATTTTCGCAATTTTTATTCGTTTTCTTAATCTTGGAACTCTACCTCTATCTGATTTGGAAGCAAAAATAGCAGTTCAATCATCCCAGCTGTTATCAGGAAGTGATTCATACGTTAATTCAGATACTTTATTAACCAACTTAATTGCGGGGTTAATGTATATTTTTGGAAACTCAGAGTGGGTTGTTAGATTCTTTTCTGCTTTGGCAGGAGCACTATTTATTTTCACACCCTTACTGTTTCGCAGCTATTTCAATAAGAGCACTCTCTTGTTAATTTCTTTATGGATAGCAATTGATCCAGGCATACTTGCACTATCCAGACAAATTAATAGTTCGTTATTGGTCGTTTTTTTTGGAATACTTTTTTTCTTTTCTTACATAAAACAAAAACCAATATGGATGGGCATTTTTGGTGGAGTCTTGTTGTTATGTGGAGTATCGTTTTGGTTTGGTTTTGTTCCAATTCTATGTATATTAATTTATTTTCGCATAACCAAATGGGGAAGGAAAGATCTTGAATTTGAGAATAAATTATTTAACGATCGTAATCAAATCAGAAAATTTTTTTATTCTTTAGTTGTTTCAATAATTATTTTTGGAACATTTAGCTTGTTTTTTCCCAAACAACTTAGTGGAATGGCTCAGGGTTTTGTCGATTATTTACAAGGTTGGAAATTGAATAGTGGTGTCAGTTCCTGGGAAGTAATTCGTGCTATGTTGGTATATGACTTCCCAATTTTTATTTTTGGAATTTTAGGACTGATTATTTCAAAGAGAATACTAACCAAAAAAGAACGCTTAATTGGGGTTTGGTTGGTTTTGAATTTCGTTCATTTGTTAGTTTACCCATCGCGGCAAATTGATGATTCTATATGGATCATATTTTCATTAATTTTATATGGTAGTCTGTTTATGAATCACTTTGGAAAATTGGAAGAAAGCGAATCTAAATTAGTGTTGCTAATTTCTGGAATTGGATTCATTGTGCTTGGTTTTCTGACACTAATTTCCATAAACCTGTTAACAAATTCGACCGTCACAAGTCAAAGCCCGATCTCTAAAACGATCTTGATTGTTGCAGGTATTGTTCTGGTTCTGTTTGCAATATTTTTAATCGGATGGTCGTTATCCTGGAGGATTGCTGGAAAAAGTATTTTATATATCGTTATTCTCTATTTTGGAATTTACACCCTTTCAGCTGGTTGGAATGCGGCAGGGTTGCGATTACCTTATGAAAACGAAATGTGGTATTTAGGGTCGAAGCCAGTTAATGAAGATTTAGTTGTTGCTACTTTGGAGGATTATTCTGATTGGAACTTTGGTCACAAATATGTAGCCAGCATTCAAGTTGCGGGTTTAAATAATCCTGCTCTAAAATGGGCTCTCCGCAATTTTGAAAACGTAGAATACATTGACAATTTTTCCAAATCCTCCAGACCGGATATGATCATTACAAAGTCAGATCAGACAGTAGAGTTGGAAGAATCGTATAAAGGCCAGGATTTTGAGTGGAGTGCTAAACCCAACTGGGATCTTTTGATTTCAAGTGAATGGACAAATTGGATATTGTCCAGGAGGATACCTGCAAGTATGAAAGAAAAAGACCCCATCATCTTGTGGATCCGTAATGATTTATTCCCTGGTTATATTTCAAATTAAAAAAAATGAGAAAGTATGAATCTAATGAATAGTAAGAAAGATTTTGTAATTGCTTTGGATGGTCCTTCCGCATCAGGAAAATCGACTTTAGGTGAACGACTAGCGAATTCGTTAAATTTTATTTATCTTGATACTGGAGTAATGTATAGAGCTGTAACACTTGCAGTATTAAATATGGGAGTTGATGTATCTGATGAGGATGCTGTATCGCGGATTGCAGAAAAACTTGATTTGGATGTAAGACCTCCATCTATTGCTGATGGACGGTCTAACGATATTATTTTAAATGATGATGATGTAACCTGGACAATTCGCACAGCAGAAGTTGAAAAAAACGTATCTCAAGTGTCGGCATATTCTCGAGTACGACAAGCTATGACGAGAATTCAACGGAGAATTGGTAAACGGGGTAATGTGGTTATGGTAGGCAGGGATATCGGTACTGTTGTTTTGCCAGATGCCGAGATAAAACTATATTTGGATGCTTCAGCTGAAGAAAGGGCTAGAAGAAGGTTTCTGGAACTTCGTAAACGAGGCAAAGACGTGGAATATAAAGATATTCTACAGGATATGATAAAACGCGATCAATTTGATTCCTCCCGACCTATTGCACCTTTGAAACCTGCTGAAGATGCTATTATCATCAACTCTGATGACATGAATGCAGACGAAGTCTTTCAACGAATTATGGGTTTATTAAATGAATTTCATAAAGACTAATTTATTTTATGAGTTCTTCAAATTATTCAATTATATAAAGGGAAAAGAAAATGTGTGACACCTTTGTAGTTTTGCAGGATGCAACGAAAGATGGTTCGATAATATTCGGAAAGAATTCCGACAGAGATCCCAATGAACCTCATTATGTGGAGATTATTCCTGCGAAAGATTTTCCAGATGGAAGTATGCTCAATTGCACTTACGTCTCGATTCCGCAAGTTACACACACACATAGAATATTGCTTTGCCGGCCTGTTTGGATTTGGGGTGCTGAAATGGGGGTCAATGAGTTTGGGGTTGTAATCGGTAACGAGGCCATTTTTTCAAAAATCCCAGCAAATAAAGAACCTGGTTTGATTGGTATGGATTATCTACGGTTAGCTCTTGAAAGAGCACGAAATGCTTATGAAGCTTTAATGGTAATCGTGAATTTGCTTGAAAAATATGGTCAAAGCGGGAACTGTGGTTTTAGTCACCCTTTTTATTATCATAATAGCTACCTGATTTGTGACAATAACGAAGCATGGAAATTAGAAACCGTCGATAAACAGTGGGCTGCAAAAAAGATCAACAAATTTGGTTCGATATCAAATGGATTGACAATCGGATATGAGTGGGATCTTTGTTCGAAGGATTTGGTTAATTTTGCTGTAGATCGAAATCTTTATAAAAAGAATCTTCGGTTTAATTTTTCAGATGCTTATTCAGACTGGTTATTTACACGTTTCAGCAACTCGTTACAGAGACGTAATTGCACTTCCAACCAAATTTCATCACTGGCTGGCAGGTTTGATCTGGAAGATAGTTTTAGAATTTTACGAACTCATCATGACAATGAAAGTAAATTTTCTCCTGCTCGAGGTTATGTTGGTAGTGATGTTTGTATGCATGCTGGATTTGGCCCAATTCGGGTGAGTCAGACTACAGGGTCACTGGTAACAAAAAAATTAAATGAAGAAATCGATATTTGGATTACTGGTTCATCAGCACCATGTATTAGTCTATTTAAGCCTTGTTCTATAAACCAGGAGCAGATTTTTCAATTTGTACCTGAAAGAAATTTTGAGTCCAATTCATATTGGTGGCGACATGAAAAGCTTCACCGCAAAATGTTGACAGACTATCAAAATTCGTTTCCAAAATATCAAGTAGATCGAGACAAAATCGAACATTCATTTATCGTCGAAAATTCTAAAAGGGTTTCAAGTCAGGAAAAAGTTGAGTTTTGGGATCAAATCAGATATCAATCAAACGAATTGTTGGACAATTGGGTGAATAAGCTGGAATTTAAAGATCAAAGGAAATTTCTCACGCCTTATTACATAACCTGGACAAAAAATAATCGTGAAGCAAAACTTGACTTCTAAAAAATTGTGTCTCATTTTCTTGAATGCTATAATCAAGCCCATAGGATTATTGATAGAATTTCATGCCCAATTATTCATCCTTAATTAATGAAAGCATTTATTTCTCGAGTCCATCAGATATATTTTCAATAATCGGTTGGGGGATTTTTTTTGTTGCCATAGTTTATTTTTTGCATAAGAACTGGGAAACAATATCTCTTTCTTTTCAAATAAATTGGGTTTTATATTCAATTTTGGCTTGTCTGACGCCACTATTGGTGGTGGTTGGCGGCTTGAGGTTACAGAACGTTTCGTCACTTCCCCTCCCAGTATTACCTGGAGAGGCACAAATTCCAATTTTGTTACTTTTTTCTGCTATTCCTTGGCAATTGGCTGGCGGGATGTTGGGGATTGGCCCTGCATTCATTTTGGGCATCCTAAGCGGAGTTAGCGTTGGCGCGCTAGTGACTCATGATTTTGTGACGATATTGGAATTTGCATCTTTATCTTTACTATTTTCTTTTTTGGTCCGTCAAAATTATCGGTCCAATATTTTTTCGGCAGTTCGGATTCCAATTGTTGCCTCTATTGTGTCGGGAATAATCATATTTCCGATTTTAGTTATAAATCGCATTTTAGGTGTCCCTGGTAACCTGGCTTCTCGCATCGACTATGGTTTAAATCAGTCCATGGAATATACATTGATTCGTATTGGGGAATTATTAATTGGTGGGTTAATCGTCTCATTATTCTATTTTCTCAAAAATCGATTATGGAAATATCCAAAAATTCTTCAGCCATCTCCAATTGAAAAAAAGTTCGAAAACAGGTTTTTGTTAAGTGTTTTCCCTGCAATTTCGTTTGTGATTTTGGTTTTATTGGTTAGTGATTGGCAAGTCGCGGGAGGGGCTGCGAAACAACTTGTTGAAGATAGGTTAAGAAATATTAGTGAAATCACCGCTGAAAGTATTCCTTATTTTTTGGAAGCGGGTCAAAACCAGACTTTAGCCCTTGCAGATTCAACCTTGTTAGACGTAAATAGTAATATTGAAGAAAAGCTCTCCCAAAAACTTAAATTGTCGGCATTTTTTAATTTGATTTTTGTTTTTGATAATAATGCTCAACCTATTGCTGGATATCCATATCAGCAAATCGATAGTATATCAATGTCTGAGGATGAAATCGCAGGAGTGGAGCTGGCATTGCAAGGTGTTGATGTTCAGACTTATGTGGTAGATCCCTGGATAAATGAAGATTCTATCCAGATTTCTTTCGTCGCCTCTATTAAAGATGAAAATGATCAGCCAATCGGAGTTTTATTGACAAGAACGGATTTGATTTCCAATCCATTTACTCAATCTGCCTTGGAAACTTTGCGTAATATTACTTCGGATGGTGGCGAGGGGTTTATATTAGATGAACAAAACCGCATTCTATTTAAAACCACTTCAGCTTCATCAGAAATATTTTCCATTTATCAGGGAAATATTCCTGATTCGAATGGAATTTTTGAAAGTTTCTCACCACAAGCCCAAAGGCAAATTATGTACTTGCAACCCATCGTTGGGTCGGGTTGGAAAGTGATCGTGGGAACCCCTGTGCAAATTTATCAAGACCTTGCATTAAAGATTGCTGCTCCCTTGCTCATTCTTTTGATCATAATATTCTTTGTCGTTTTTATTTTACTCAAATTAAGTTTAAGACCGATAACCAACACATTAAAAACACTTTCCTCACAGGCGAGTTTAATTTCTCAGGGTAACCTGGAAAATCCTGTAGTAGCCACTAGTGAGGATGAATTTGGTCAACTAGCTACTTCATTTGAACAAATGCGATTGAAGCTAAAAAACCGTTTGGATGAGTTGAATCATTTATTGATCACAAGTCAGTCAATTGGTGAGCATTTGGAAATTAATGAGTCGATATCGCGATTATTGGAATCGGCACTTGTATCAGGTGGTGATTTTGCACGAGTTGTTTTAACAAAAGATGTTGTGCCTGAACACGTAGATTTGCCTTACCTTGCGATTGGAGTTGGGGAAGATAATGATGCCATACTTGCACTTGACAAACAACTTTTTGAAAACTTAAAGAATCAAGATAAATTGATCATACCAAATTTAGCTAGAATGCGCCGATTTGTGACACCTATTGGATTAAAAGTCCCCGGCGCTTTATTGGCGATTTCATTACATCATGAAAACAAGTACTATGGTGTTTTGTGGGTTGGATATCAAGAATCGCGTGTTATTTCTGATGAAGATATACGTTTCATTTCTACTTTAGCCAGTCAAGCTGGAATGGCTGCTGCAAATGCCAAATTGTATGCGACCGCAGAATTAGGTAGGCAGCGGATGGAAGCTGTGATAAATTCGACGCCTGAACCTGTGATGGTGTTTGATGATCATGATCGTCTTATTCTTATGAATCCAGCAGCCATGCAATTGCGGGGTTTGGTAAATTCCACAAATCCTGGACAGCCACTTAGTGAAGTTATCATCAACGAAATTTTGTATGATATGTTAAAAAATTACAGTTCAAATCGGGATGTTACCCGTGAGCTTCAGCTTTCCAACGATCGTACATATTTCACATCTATTTCATCTGTGACAAATAATAATCGAATGGTTGGCAAGGTTTGTTTATTACGGGATATAACACATTTCAGGGTGCTAGATACATTGAAAACTGATGTTGTTGCGACCGTAAGTCACGATTTACGCTCACCTCTCACATTTATGAAAGGTTATGTATCCCTTTTAACAGTTGTTGGACAACTAAATGACCAACAAAAATCTTATGTTGAGAAAATCGAAGCTGGAATAGCTAGCATGACCAAATTAGTGAATAATCTTTTAGATTTAGGAAGAATTGAAGCAGGAATAGGTCAAAGCATCGAAAAAATTTCTCCGAATTTAATCATCGACCAAATTATCTCTGGATTGCAACCAACAGCCACTCAAAAGAATATCCTTTTGACTTTTGGTGAATCAGATTGTAAAGACTTGTTAATTGATGCGGATCCAGAATTATTACAACAAGCAATTTTTAATTTAGTAGATAATGCCATAAAATATACAAATTTAGGTGGAAAAGTTGAAGTGATTCTCTCTTCCAGAGATGGAAAAGCGCTTATTGAAATCAGAGACACTGGTATTGGCATCGCTCCAATTGATCTTCCTCACTTATTTGATAAATTTTATCGTAGCAGCCGAAGAGAATCTTACAAGAATCGTGGGTCCGGTTTAGGATTAGCCATTGTCAAGACCATTGCAGAACGTCATTTTGGCAGAGTATGGGTTGAAAGTAAATTGGGTAGAGGATCCAGCTTTTATTTAGAAATTCCAATCGAGCACTCTCAAATTGCACCTTGAAATTTTTGAAACAAAACATTATACTCAAAGATTGAATTTTAAATATTAAAGCTTAACATTTCAGGATATTGTGATATAATTTTCGTTTGCATGTATGATACTTATTGTCGGTGAATTATAAGTAAGCGCCAGAATTAAAGTTCTTGCGCTTATCTTTGTTGTTATTCTGCAGAGTTCTAATTGAGGAGGCTTTTTAGTGGAAACCAAGAGTCTTGTTGCACTACGGATAAGCCTGGCTTCACCGGAAACGATTCGAAGCTGGTCGTATGGTGAGGTCTTGAAGCCCGAGACGATTAACTATCGTCGTTTACGTCCTGAAAAAGACGGTTTGTTTTGTGAAGCCATTTTTGGTCCTACCCGTGATTATCAATGTTATTGTGGAAAATATAAGAATCCGCGATATAAAGGCATTATTTGTGATAAATGTGGTGTAGAGGTTACGCGTTCTGCTGTACGACGCGAAAGAATGGGTCATATTGATCTAGCTGCCCCAGTCGCTCATATCTGGTATACCCGAAGAATTCCTTCTTACCTTGGTCTGCTACTGGATATTTCGAGAAGAAATCTGGATCGAGTTCTTTATTTTGCCCAATATATTGTTACATATGTTGATGAAGATGCGCGACAAAAAGCATTGAAACGACTGGAAGATGAAATAAGTTTTTCAGAACGCGAACAGGCAACCCAAATAAATGCGCGTATATTGGATGTCAAACAATCTCGTGACAGGAAAATAGAAGAGTTCCGCCGACAAGAAAAGGAAATTGAAGACCGTCGAGAGGAACAGATTGCTCAATTGCTCTCCCCAGTCATGCGTGATGGTCAGACACTCGAACGTGAACTACAAGAGAAAATTGGCACCGTTTCCAGAGCGGATGTGTATTTTATTAAAATTAAGAACATGGTGATTGTTAAATCTGGTGAGACCATCGGGAACCAGCACATTGGCCTGGTCCAAAAAGCAGTAAAAGAACATTTGGATGAGTTGGAAAATGAATCCAGAGATCAGATCGTTCGAGAAATTGAAAGAATTAAGATGGAAATTGAGCAGGTCAAGGCTTCTGCAGACCTGGAAATGGAATCTTTACGAAATCAATTGGAAGATCAATCCTCTGTGTCTCAGGATCAAAATTCTCGGATGCGCGATGAGCTGCAAGATTTAAAACCATTTACATTCCTAAGTGAAAGTCGATTCCGTGAACTCAAACAACGGTGGGGTCAAGTCTTCAGAGCAGATATGGGCGCTGAAGCATATTTCGATATCTTAAAACGGTTGGATCTTGACCGATTATCGGAAGAACTTTGGATCGAAGTCAAAACTTCCAAAAGTAAGCAAAAGAGAAAGAAAGCAACAACAAGATTAAAAGTTGTCGAAGCCTTCCGGCGATCAAAAAACAGGCCAGAGTGGATGGTAATGACAGTATTACCAGTCATCCCACCCGATCTGAGACCAATGGTTCAATTGGATGGCGGTCGTTTTGCTACATCTGATTTAAATGATTTATATCGTAGGGTTATTAATCGAAATAATCGTTTGAAACGATTATTGGAATTAGGTGCGCCGGATGTTATCGTCCGTAATGAAAAACGAATGCTCCAAGAAGCAGTTGATTCATTGATTGATAATTCACAACGCGGTAAAGCATTGTCCAGACGTGGACGCCGGGAATTGAAGTCATTAAGTGATATGTTAAAAGGCAAGAAAGGTCGCTTCCGAAGAAACTTATTAGGAAAACGAGTTGATTATTCCGGCCGTTCGGTAATTGTAGTCGGTCCACAATTAAAACTTTACCAATGTGGTTTGCCAAAGAATATGGCTTTGGAATTATTCCGACCATTTGTGATTTCCCGGCTTGTTTCTCACGGTTATGCTGCCAATGTCAAGGGAGCACGAAGATTTATTGAACGAAATCGGCCAGAAGTCTGGGAAGTCCTGGAAGAGGTTATTAAAGAACGACCAGTTTTACTAAACCGTGCGCCTACATTGCATAGATTGGGTATTCAGGCATTTGAACCTATATTAATTGAGGGAAGTGCTATCCAATTGCACCCATTAGTCACAACAGCGTTTAATGCTGACTTTGATGGTGATCAAATGGCAGTACATGTTCCCTTATCTGACAAAGCTGTTTGGGAAGCTCGTAACCTGATGCTTTCATCAAAGAACTTGTTAAAACCAGCTGATGGAGAACCTATCATCAGCCCATCTAAAGATATGGTTCTTGGCGTTTATTACTTAACGTTAAAGAATAATTTAACCCATATGGGCGATGGACGTATCTTTGCCACGATAGATGAAGCAGATTTAGCTTATTCTCTTGGTCAGGTCGATGTTCATGCAAACGTCAGATTCCAGGCAGAAACATGGTATGACGAAAACAACAATCGATTGCTACAGCCAGAAAAGCGGATCATTGATACTACAATGGGAAGAATTTTGTTTAATCGAATTTTGCCCGAAAAAATCAGGTTTATTAATACTGTACTTGACAAAGGTGGTGTTAAAGACTTGATTGCACATGCTTATGAAGTTTGTGGTGAAGATGAGACGACTAGAGTAGCAGATGAAGTAAAAGATATTGGTTTTCATTTTGCTATGAAATCCGGATCAACACTTGCAGTTGCTGATATTTCCATGCCGATCGCTAAAAAAGAAATCTTAGCTAAAGCGCAAGCTGATGTTGAAAATGTACAGCGCTCCTTCAGAAGAGGTCTTTTAACTGAACAGGAACGTAATGAACGTGAGATTGAAATTTGGCAAAAGACAACCAAAGATGTAGCAACTGCCGTTCGTGCGAATATGGATCCAAATGGAAGTTTGAGCACAATGGCAAACTCTGGGGCTACAAAAGGTGGTTTTGGTCCAATTTCTCAACTAGCAGGTATGCGTGGCTTGATGGCTGACCCTGCAGGGCGCATTATTCGTCTTCCAATTCAATCAAATTTCCGTGAAGGATTAACAGCATTAGAGTACTTCATTTCTACACATGGTGCTCGTAAAGGCCTTGCAGACACCGCTTTACGTACTGCAGATGCTGGATACCTGACACGCCGTTTAGTTGATGTTGCACAGGATGTCATCATAAATGAACATGATTGTGGAACTGAAGCAGGGATTTTTATTCGAAAATCCGATGATGTTGCAGGACAATCCTTAGGGACACGTTTATATGGTCGTGTTGTGGCTAAGAGAGTTATTGATCCTGAAACAGGAGAAGTATTAGCAGACAGAAATGCAATGCTTGACCATGAAATGATTCGCATTTTGGTGAATCACAACGTGGAAGAGGTATTGGTTCGATCTCCAATGACCTGTGAACTGGAACATGGAATTTGTGCGCATTGTTATGGTATGGATTTGGGTCGTGGGAAAATTGTGAATTTGGGTTCTGCAGTTGGTATTGTAGCTGCGCAATCCATTGGTGAGCCTGGAACTCAATTGACGTTGCGTACCTTCCATACTGGTGGTGTTGCAGCAGGTGGTGACATTACAACGGGTCTTCCACGTGTTGAAGAACTTTTTGAAGCTCGCCGTGCACCAAAAGGTGAAGCAGTGATAACAACCATCTCAGGTTTGGCACACATCATACAATCGGATCGCTACAGTGAACAACGAGTCGTTCGGGTTGAGCATAGTCAAATTATGAGCGACTCATATGAAATTCCTGAAGAATGGAAAATTCAGGTTAAAGATGAAGATACAATTTCATTAGGTGACACGATTGCATCACTGGGTGAAGCATTGATTTCTTCCCAACATGCTGGCCGAATTCGAATTGAAGGTCGTCAGGTTGTTGTAAGTTATGATCAACGTGAAATGGAAGAATATGAAATCCCAACAACAAGCCGCCTTTTGATAAAAGATTCCGAAGAAGTTGAAGCGGGACAACCCTTAACCGAAGGTTCATTAAATCCACATACCGTCTTGAAAATTAAAGGTCGAGATGCTTGTATGATGTATTTGATGACCGAAATTCAAAAAGTTTATCGATCGCAAGGTCAGAATATTAATGATAAACATTATGAAGTGATTGTCCGGAAGATGTTGGGGCGCGTTCAAGTTGTA
>PHBS01000069.1 GCA_002841995.1 Chloroflexi bacterium HGW-Chloroflexi-8 | reverse complement strand
TCGATGCCATCTCTCCCATCGTTGCCCAAAAAGCCCGTGGAGATGCCGTGATCTGGTTTGCCTACCCGAAAGGCACCTCCAAGAAATACAAATGTGATTTCAACCGTGACAATGGCTGGAATGTGATTTATAGCCTGGGTTTCCAACCTGTAAGGATGGTGGCCATTGATGAGGATTGGTCTGCTTTACGCGTTCGTAAATCAGATTTTGTAAAATCAAAGTAGAAAGAGGCGCTTTGAAACCAAAAGACATTATCCTGGCCAATATCCGTCATGAAAATCCTCCGAGACCAGGGTTGGATTTTGATCGCGGGAGACAGTGCGATATGATTTTTGCCTTCCTTCAACCCTTTGGCTATACTCAAAAACGCTGGGTGGAGGGGTATGTTGAATATTACGATGATGAATGGGGTAACCTCTGGCATCGATTCCTGTCTGGCTCTGTGAAAGGCGAAATTTTCCAGCCGGTACTCAGAGACTGGTCCGATCTGGATAAATTACAAGTCCCGGATTATTCGCATCCGGATTGCGCTTCAGAAATGCGTGAACAATTCACGCGATTTCCCGATCAATTTAAAATCGCAGGACTGGGAGGATGGATTTTTGATAACGCCCGTTATTTGCGCAACATGGATGTTTATTTTATGGATATGGCTTTGGTTCCGGATCAACTCAAACGGCTGCACGAAAAAATAGCCAATGTATATGAACAAAAAATCCTTTTGGCAGCACAAGCTGGCGCAGATGCTATTTTTATTGCAGAAGATTTAGGTACCCAAACCGGCCTTTTATTCAGCCCAAAAATGTTCCGTTCTTATTTTTTGGAAATGTATGCACATTTGTTTTCTGTGGCACATCAATATGGAATGCAAGTGATAATGCATTCCTGTGGGTTGAACCGTGCAATTCTACCGGATTTACTGGACGCCGGGGTGAACGTATTTCAGTTTGATCAACCAATGTTATATGATATGACTGATCTTGCAAAACTTCTCAAACAACGAAAGGCTGCATTGTACAGCCCGATCGATATTCAACAGGTTTTACCCACGGGTGACCGGGAAAAAATCGAAACCGCAGCCCAAGATTTGATTGATTGTTTTCAAGGTGGATTGATTTGCAAGAATTACCTGGACCTTAACGGAATTGGCGTAAAAGAAGAATGGGATGATTGGGGATACCACGCTATTTGCAAAAAAATTGGTTTTCAACAAGGCTGATATCATTCGTACCAGCGCGATTGAGAGGTGGAATGGAACAGGAAATTAGTAAACATTTACAGGAATTAGCAGAAAAGCGTTTATGGAAAAATAAATTGGAAATTGATCTGGCTTCCGTTAAAACAAAACTTTCCGGTCAGCAAGAGCTTTTATCTTTGTTGGAAGAAAAACGCCTACTTGAAAAACAGGATGTCGACCTTCTGAAGGGTCTCACATTGAAGGCCTTGTTTGCCAGCATACTCGGCAGTAAAGAGGAACAAATTCAGAAGGAACGCCAGGAACTATTGAGGGTGGAAATGCAAATCCGATCGACCAGACACCTGATCGATTCCCTTCAATCCGACGCGAATCATCTACAGGATCAGATCAACCAGCTGAAAAATATTGAAGTTGATTATCAACAGGCATTTAAACAAAAAGAACAATACCTTATCAACGAAAACCCCAAAACCGCAACCGAGATCCTCGAAAATAGCAATCGCCTGGCACAATCCCGTAATCAAATCAAAGAAATTGAAGAAGCAATCCAGGCTGGGCTAAGCGTTCAGGAAGGGTTGAATCAAATGCTCAAATCTCTCAATTCAGCCAACAACTGGGGTATCTGGGACATGTTGGATGGCGGCTTATTAGTCACGATGATAAAACATGATCATATGGATACCGCCCGTGATGCCAGTGATATGGTAAAAGCAAAGATTACAACTTTTCAGCGTGAACTCAAGGATGTCTCTCAGTTTGAGGAACTCTATGTGGACATCGAACCGTTGGAACGGTTTGCCGACCTGCTTCTGGACAGCCTCATTTTCGATTGGGTGGTTCAGTCCAAAATCATCCGTTCACGCGAACACACCCTATCCGCCATCAGTCAGGTTGGCAAAGTATTACAGACTCTGGAAACACGCCTGATGGTTGCAAAGGGCGAATTGCAGAAGCTCACCTCCCGCTATTCTGCCTTGGTAGAAAAGGGTGGCTAAATGAATGCAATCATTTCACCCCCAAATCGCATTCCCATCTGGCTGCGCATCGGATTATCAATCACCAAACGTGTTACGGGCAAGGATCTGCTCCCGCCACGCTTGCTGGCCTGGTACCCCAAAGCCGCTTTTTCTTCCGGGATCATGGAAGCGATGGTAGCACACCAGGATGGAGCGCTTTCTGCCCGTATGCTCAAACTGGTGCGAATGCAGGCTTCCTTCAGCGCTGCCTGTCCGTTTTGTATTGACATGAACAGCCACAAATTTGCCCAATTTCAAATCACCCAGGATGAACTGGCAGCCATACAAGGGCTTTCCAAGGTCAACGATGTGGAAACTTTTAGTGAACGCGAGAAGATTGCACTGGAATATGCCCGCACCATCTCTTCCACCCCGCTCAAATTCTCACCGGATCTGATGCAGCGCGTCAAGGAGAACTTTAACGAGCGTGAAATTGTCATCCTGGCTAGTACTGCAGCCCAGGTCAACTATTGGGCACGTCTGATTCAGGCGCTGGGTGTTCCCCCGGCTGGATTTATGGAGGAGTGAATCTTACTAATCCTTTCAGCAACTCATCTTCGATACTAAAAATATTTCCTCAAATACTTTTATTCGATAATTTTAAATCGCCTTCCCTCATACCTTTTACAACAATTTAATTTTTCCCGCTTTCTCTCTTAAAACCGATGTATTGATTCATCCCACATCTGTGTGTTTTCCAGAAAGCGAGTTAACCCGATGAAACCGTTTCCCCACCAGCCACTTTCCACCTACCAGGAATTACCGCCGGTAGAAATGCTTCAGCGCGCCGAATCCTTCCGCCAAATGATGCAGCGCCGCCGGACTGTGCGCCAATTCTCCAATCGACCGGTTGAGCGTAAAATCATCGAGGATTGCCTTCTGGCAGCAGGCACTGCCCCCAACGGTGCCAACCTGCAGCCCTGGCATTTTGTCGTAGTCAGTGATCCGCAGATGAAAAGCCGTGTTCGCATTGGGGCAGAGGAGGAGGAGCGGGAATTCTATTCGCGCCGGGCTTCACAGGAATGGTTGAAAGCCTTAGAGCCTTTTGGCACGGATGCTGACAAGCCCTACCTGGAAATTGCTCCTTATCTGATCGTGATCTTCGCCCAAAAAACTTCCCTGGATCCGGAAGGCAGCCCGGTAAAAAATTATTATGTTCAGGAATCGGTCGGTATCGCCACCGGCATGCTGATTACTGCCCTGCACAATGCCGGTCTGGCCACATTGACGCATACCCCCAGCCCGATGGGGTTTTTAAATGAAATTTTAGGCCGTCCGGAGAATGAAAAACCTTTCCTGGTATTGGTGGCTGGTTACCCGGCGGAGGATGCCGTGGTGCCAATTGTCACCAAAAAATCACTGGACGAAATTGCTACTTTCCTTTAAAAAAGACCCGGAGATTTTAGACTGAATTTACGCTTCTGCTGATAAAATCAAGCGGTATGAAGACGCACACCAAAGCTATTCTTGCCGCTCTTTTTGTCGCATTTTTATGGTCCACTTCCTGGATCCTGATCAAAAATAATATCGAAGACATTCCACCATTACTTTTTGCCGGTATTCGATATATGCTGGCTTCGATCATCCTTTTGCCGGGATTGTTGCGATACAAAACCACCCTTCGTCAAATTTCCCGAAAGGAATGGGCTGCTCTCTTCCTGTTTGGTCTGATCTATTACACCATCGCCCAGGGGGCACAATTCATTACACTTAAATACATGGGCGCAATCAGTTTTAGCCTGATGCTGAATTTCACAACCATATTGGTTGCGATCATTGGAATCTATACCCTCAAGGAGATTCCAACTCTTATTCAATGGAGCGGAATTGCAGTCTTTTTGATTGGTGTTCTGCTCTACTTCATCCCTTTGCAGGACGAAAAATTTACTGCCATTGGTTTGAGCATGGCTTTTATTACTATCCTGGCCAATGCAATCGCAGGCATTCAAGGCCGGGCAATCAATCGCACTCGTAAGATACCTTTTTATGTAGTCACGACCACCAGCATGACCATCGGGGCAACACTGATGCTGGCCAGTGGTCTCATTTTTGAAGACTTTCCAAGTCTGAGTTCCTCCAATTGGGGTGCATTGGTCTGGCTGGCAGTGGTCAATACAGCTTTTGCCTTCACAATTTGGAGCAAAACCCAACAGATCCTGACGGCGGTTGAATCCAGCATCATCAACAACACCATGCTGATCCAGATTGCCATCCTGGCTTGGATCTTCCTGCGTGAGCCATTGAGTCTGCAGGATGTTTTTGGATTGGCTCTGGTTGCAGTTGGCACACTACTGACAAATTGGAAGCCTGCAGCAAATAATGCCTCGCCGAAAACACAATATTCGGATTAGGACTTAACAGAGATTTTTTATAAATTCTGAAAAGCATGTCAATCGTGAAAAAAATAACTATAATAAGGTTAAGGAAAGTCTTACCTGCTTAATAGTCCAAAAACAATTACGAATTGAAAAAATTTATTTCAGAGGTGAATGATGTACGAAAAAAGTGTTCAATTATTAAACAAAGCAATTGCGGATGAGTTGACGGCTGTCCACCAATATATGTATTTTCATTTTCATTGTGATGATCAGGGTTTTGATATTTTGGCTGCACTTTTCTTGCGGACAGCCATGGAAGAAATGGTTCATATTGAACGCCTGGCAGAACGAAATCTGTTTCTGAAGGGTGAAGTAGAGATGAAAGCCACTCGCGAAGTAAATAAAATTCACGATGTGGGAGAAATGGTGATACTTGCACAACATATGGAAGAATCAAGTATTCTGGATTACAACCGTTTTGCAAATGAATGCGCCCAGAATGCGGATTCCAACACCAAGAAACTCTTCGAAGACCTGGTCAACGATGAAGAACGCCATTACGACCAGTATGATACTGAAATTGAAAACATTAAGAAGTTTGGTCAAAACTATCTCGCGCTGCAATTAATTGACCGCAGCCGGAATAATGCCACAGGTCCAGCACCCGCTGCCGGAGCTTAATACCTGTTTCTCAACACTGGGAACCAGCAACAAAAGCTTAAGTAACTTTGTGAATATTGTGCAAACAATTAAGGTTTGCACAATATTCACGCGTCGGAAGGTCCCATCTGCCAGCCTGTCTCTCTGGCCCAATCCTGCGCTGCGAAGTAAATCAGATCTACAGCCGGATCTTTTACCTCAGGATAGGTATTTGGATCAGCCAGCCCGGCTGCCAACCGGCGTTTCAATTCAGCGTAGGCCTGCGCCATGCCAGCATGGCAGCGCAAATAATCCCTGAATAGAATGGGGTAAATTTGATTGGCATACCCGAGTACCCGCATGTGGGTATGCGTTCGACGTTGACTTTCTGGCGCTTTGAAATACATTTTCTGCCAGTTTTTCTGATCCCCTTCAAATTCGGGAGGAACATGATCGTAATAACGTTTGTCGGGTAAGGAATAACCAATCGATGCCATGGCTGCAATAACTTCCGAACTAAACTCAGCAACACTTATCTGGATATCAATCACATCTTTTGCAGCCAGTCCGGGAACAGATGTCGAGCCAATATGATCGATCCGTAAAGCAAGATCACCAAGGGCACTTCTTTGTCTTTTGGCAATTGTCTGAAACTCAAATGCCCAAATCGTTTTGTAATTGACAATTTCAACCATTTGTTACTCCTGTCAGGAAAAAAAATTCAAGATTAAGATACACAACCAGATTGTTTTTTTGCAACATATATCAATCCGGGATTATCTTGAACATTGATATACACCCAACCTTGTTTTTTCAATAGGAGAAGATTAGCCTTAATTGTATCCTTTTCCGGATCACTTTGAATAAAAACCGATCTGAATGAGCCTCTTTTTTGTGTTAAAGAATCGCGTATGAACACAAACTGATATTCATGTTCGCTTGGTCGTATTCAAGAAAAAAAAGTCGTTATATTCGAATAACGTATAGTCCACTATCCTGAACAAGTTCGTAACCCAGAACCTGATAAAGATCTGTGGCCTTACTGTTCGTTGCACGTACTTCCAATTGTGCTTTTTGCAGTCCGTGATCCTGGAGATAATGCAGACCTTCGCAAATGATGGCCGGGGCTATCTTACGCCCGCGCCAGGCAGGACGGACAAAAATATATTCGCTAAACCCCACTTGCGGATCCACAACCTCATTCCAGAATACGGTCATACAGCCTGCCAGTTGCTCACCATCAAAGGCTGCTATATTTGTCCCGAGCGCCCACTGAGTGGACTGCATGAAGTAGATCCACTCATCCAGGCGAATAGGTGCATCCGGAAAACTTTCATTACGGGCATGAACATAAATTGCCTGTTCACGTGTACTTTCCATCTTCCAGGGTCTGATTTGAATTCCATCTGGCACTTCGATGGTTGGTATTTGCCCTTTTAAAGAACGTTCCATCTGGTAGATGTTGGATTCCAGTTTTGCGCCTTTTGAAATCACATAATTAATACTGGGTTCTTCATTGGGCAAATATTGAAAAGTCATCTCAATCGGGTGGTTTCCACGATCTTCGGTTAATTGATGGATTCTTTTCAACAAGCAATCAAACAATTCGTCTTTGATTAACTTAAAATCACCAATTAAGGGTGAAGTCTTGATTTCAGACCACATGATATGTGGGGATTTGCTACCATTGACTGCAAAGACCGGATAAAGTGCCGCGTAACCCAATAATTGTCCATTGGGATGGAACAGGCAAAAGACATCCTGCCCCTCGTGAAAAGAAGGAGAATTATATACTTCCACAGGCACAACCTTGGCGCCTTCATATTTGTGTGCATAATCTTCCTGTAATTGCAGTACTGCCAATGTATCAGCCTGTGTAAAATTACGAATCTGAAAAGTTGCCATTGAAAACCTTACCTGATGAACACAAATGTCTGAACAATCACAGTATAACGAAATCAGTAATGGATTGCATCCCGTCGCCCGGCGAGTTTTTTTACTGGCCGTAAGGTTTATATATTGATGAGTTTCAATTCCTCATAAGAAAAAGATGGACAATGATTTGACATCGAAAGATATATTCATTAAAGTTAATCAATATTTAGAGTATTATTGTCTAATTAAAGGAAGCATTCATGGCAACGAAAAAGAAAACATCAAAAAAGAAAACCAGTATTAATTTTTGGATGTACGGAATCCTTGGGATTTTTGTCATCCTTGTGATTGTGGCAATGGTCCTGTCACAACCCAAAACAAGCGTGACAGCCTCCAACCAGGCGCTCGGTGAAATTATACAGGTTGACTCAGCGGATCATGTTGCTGTTGGCACAAATCCCGGCCCATATCATTCCAGCCCACCCGCTGGCGGAAATCACTATGCCAATCCATTACCAGCTGGTTTTTATGAAGATAGCGACCCGGAAGCCAAGGTCACCTATCCAGAAGGCGCTCTGGTTCATAGCCTTGAACATGGATATGTCATTTTCTGGTACAACTGCCAGGTCAGTGATAATTGTGAAGCCCTCAAAGAACAGATCCGTTCCGTCATGAATGAATTCTCAAATACAAAGGTAATTGCTTTTCCGTGGGCTGATATGGATGTCCCACTGGCAATGACATCCTGGGGTCGGTTATTAAAGTTTCCAACCCCCGATTTGGACACCATGCGAGCTTTCGTCCGCAATAACCGCAATAAATCTCCGGAACCAAATGTACCTTAATTTTCGTTATAATTAGGGGGAATATTGAATAACAGTGAGTAATACATCAATATGTAATGAGGAAGAAACGGATTGTTTGATCCTCATAATTCTACACTTAACAATTTTGATGACAAAAAAAGAACTTCTTTCCAGCACAGGTTCCCAGAGGACAGACTTATGGACAATCCAATTTACATCACACTGATGCGGCATGGACGTTCCTTGGCAGATGACGAACAGGTACATGAGGGTCGTTACGACTCCCCTCTGACCGATGTCGGTCGTGAACAATATCAGATACGTTCAGAAGGTTGGCTCACTGAAAAAAAGCATTTTGACTTGATCATCTCCAGCACCTTGCAGCGTGCACAAAGCAGTGCTCAAATCATTGCAGATGGATTGAAAATTCCCCTGACCCTTGACCCGGACTGGATGGAGATGGATAACGGTCCCTTACAACGCTTGCCATTCGATCTGGCACAGAAACTTTACCCAAAACCGGCATTCCGTTCACCCTATGAGCCTTTTTGTGGCAGCGGTGAAAGTGGCTGGCAGCTATATTCCCGGGCTGCACGTGCCATGGAAGCCATTATCCGATGCGGACCCGGATCATATCTTGTGATTGCACACGGTATGATCATTAATGAAGCCTTACGTACAGTCTGTGGTACTTTGCCGTCTGTAAATCATCAGGGGTTGTGGTTTGCGCTGGGTGACGCTGGATTTGTTCGCTTGCGTTATAGACCAGACGAACACCAGTGGACGTTTCTGGAAATTAATCCAGGTTTTTATCCGGATTAAAACCAGACAGCAATTTAGATATTCATTTATTTGCCAGCGGAGGCATTATTTGTGATGATTTTCACTTTACAATATATATTAATAAAAATATAATTGAGAATAATTCGCATTTTCATTTAGGGTGTTCAATGAAATCTTCAGCCCATGAAACCATTAAGTCCAAAGGTTATAAGCTAACCCACCAGCGCCAACTCATTCTTTCTATTTTGGAAGGAAGCCAAACGCATCTGGATGCTGAAGCATTATTTCTGTTAGCGAAACGCAGAGATCCAAAAATCAGTTTAGCCACAGTCTATCGCAGTCTTTCTACATTCAAAAAAATTGGTCTGATTCAGGAACAGGGCTTTGGTGAAGATCACGGCCATTTCGAGACAGTATCCAACAAACCCCATTTTCATTTTACCTGCTCACAATGCGGTCAGGTAACTGAATTACGTTCCAAGAAAATTATTCGCCTGATTAAAGAGCTTTGCCAGGAAGAAGACTTGAAAATGGAGAGTATGGACTTGCTGATTCAAGGTCTTTGCCCTGTCTGTCAGGAGAAAAAATCTACTTCCACAACGAGTTGACTTTCCCAAAATTCTTTTCCCAGGAAGCATTTTGCAAACTACGAATCCCCTGCTCAACATTTTTATCCTTAGTTTGATTGCCGGGCTTGGAACCAGTATTGGTGGATTGATTGTTGTTATTCGTAAACCCGGAAAACATACCTATGGTTTTCTGATGGGAATCACTGCCGGAGTGATGATCTGTCTTTCATTCCTCGAGTTGGTCAATGAGGCATGGGAACTGGCCGGTTTTGAAACAGCGACATTGGGTTTTGCTGCCGGTGCATTCTTTATGTATTTCCTGGACCTCTTTGCTCCGCACATGCGCTTCGGAGAAAGAGAAATTCGAAATGGGCAGGACAAAGAATCATTTCGGCTTAACTCCCCCAGATTGATTACCTGGACCAGACAAAAAATGCTTGGCTTACGGGAACGCACACATATCACCGATCGCCGGCTGCTCAAGACAGGTCTGTTATTAGCCATTGGGATCACCATTCATAACATCCCGGAAGGGATCGCGGTTGGAGCAGGGTATGCTTTTGAACCAAAATTTGGCATGTTTATCGCTATTGCAATTCTGCTCCACAATATTCCGGAAGGAATCGCAACTGCCTTGCCGTTGATTACCAGCGGAGTCAATAAGTGGGATGCCTTTCGAGTTGCTACGCTTTCCGGACTCTCTGAGCCAGTGGGAGCTTTACTGGCTGGTTTTTTTCTATCCACTTTTATTAAACTCATCCCGTTTGCTTTAGCCTTTGCCGGAGGTGTCATGGTTTTTATCACCCTTGATGAACTCATCCCGGCTGCGCGGGAGTTTGGCCATCACCACACGACTGCCCTGGGGATCATTCTTGGATCGATTTTCGTTTTTGTGCTTTCCGGTCTGTTTGGCGTCTAGTTTCACACAGCACATTAATTAACGGACTGCACCTCAAATGGTTTTTTCATGGTGACCGCTCATGTATGATATCAGCGCCCCAATCAATGCAATTCCTGTACAAAAGACATAACTCAAACGAATAGCCGGGAAAATATTCATCTCTGGACTAGCAAAAGCTCCACGTGCAATCACTGTTGTGAAAATTGCACCAGCAATCCCCACACCCAGAACCATTCCCACACTACGGGCAGTAGCCAGAATACCAGAGGCAATTCCCTGGCGATTCCGGGGAGCAGAGCCAAGTAACACATTGTTGTTTGGTGAAATGAACATTCCCGTTCCAAACCCGGCAATACCCAGGGCAAGCATGATGGATACGATACTTGAACTTCCATCCAGACGGGAAAGCTGCCACAGGCCCACTGCAAGAATAACCATACCAATTGTTGAAAGCCAGCGCGGACTGATTCGATCGGATAGACTCCCACTGACAGGCGCTACCACCGCCATCATAATAGGCTGTGCCGTTAAAATCAACCCAGCCATGGTGGGGGAATACTCCCGTCCCTGAATGAGGTAAAAAGGCATTAAAAACATAATGAAATAAAGGCTGACATAATTTATCAATGCGCCTATTGTAGTAAATGAAAATGCTCGAATTCGGAATAACTTCAAATCCAGCAAGGGATTCATCGTCTTTTTTTGAAGAAAAACAAAGCCAGCCAATACCAGGATAGCAGACCCGCTCAAAACCAGTGTTTTAGTGGATAACCAGCCCCACACCTGCCCTCGATTCAAGGCATACAACAATGCAACCAAACCAATCATAAATACGAAAGCACCTCGCCAATCGAAGCGTTCATGATTACTGGTTTGGTGATCTTCAGGGATGTATTTCAAACAAAAAAACAGTCCAATTAAACCGATGGGTACATTCATAAAAAAGACAGCCGGCCAGCCGAATTGATCCGTAACCCAACCTCCCAATGATGGTCCAACTGTCAAACCCAAATAGGTCAAAGTTGCTTGCAATCCCAGAGCCTGTCCCCTTTGTTCCGGTGGAAAATTTCCGGTTAAAATCGCAGGCGAGTTGGATAAGAGCATGGCTCCCCCCAAAGCCTGGGCTACTCGAAAACCGATCATCATTTCAGGTGAGCTCGAGAAACCACACAGAACCGAACCCAATGTAAAGAGAATAAAGCCAAGGGAGTAGACGCGTTTATGACCTCGTAAATCTCCCAGTCGTCCAAATGCTAAAAGAAGTGAACTGATCGCCAAAAGGTAAATTGTCACAATCCATTCGGTAGTTGCGATATTGCTATTAAAAAATTCAGTGATGGTCGGTAAACTAACGTTAATGACACTGCCAACATAGGCTGACATAAATGATCCTATGCCAACCGAAAGTAAAACCAGCCATTTTTGCGAGCTGGTTTTACCTGTTTTCAAGATGTTATTTTGCATGAGTTAGGTCATCCCGGAAATGTATACTGAAGATTAGTTGAGATGATTTTACTGCATTAATCGTAGTCCATTTCCAGAACTAACATTTGTTTTTTGAAACTTAGAAACTCATAATTCAGTTTGAGGGATTGTAAGCGAAGATTCACGAAATGGTTTACTTTATGAAGCATCACCTGGATCTGTTTTTGGTTTGATTGGTAAATACAGATCAAAACTGCAAAAATTATTCATGTCTTCATTAAAATCAAGGTGTTCTTCCAGCCATTGATGGTCACCATAGACATAAGCACTTTCTTGAATCCATTCACTCATTCGCATCCATGTGTAAGGTAAATTCTCCGGATTGCCTTCGAAATGGCAGATGGCATATAAACCAGCAGGCAATTTTTTTCGTTTGATTGCCGGATCTTCAATCCTGGTATTACTTTCGATGGTTGCCCAGACTTCGTAACCATATTCCTGCTGACCTTCCTCAGTCGGGCTGGGATTATTGAAACCAAAAAAACGCATCCCGCGGATTTTTTGAATCAAACCAGTCTTTTTCAGCCATTTGTTCATCACAGACCAGGCGTTAATCTCCTGGTTTCTGCCCACATAACAATACGAAGCTACAGAGAGTGGCTCCAATTCTTTCATCACCCGAATTTCCGGGTATTTAGTTAACAATTTTTCATCTTGAATTTGAAAAAATTTATCCATTATATTCGCCTTTTCAAAATAATACTGTCGATTTTTAATCCTGACTTGTTGAGGGGAAAATCCCGTCTCTTTCGTAAATGCGCGGGTAAACGCTTCATGACTGCGATACCCATACTTTATTGCCACCTGCAGAATGGTTGAACGTCCTTCCTTTAATTCATGGGCTGCTTTGCTGAACCGGCGTTTTCGAATGTATGTCTTAACAGTCGCCCGGTCATGGCAAAAAACAAGCGATACAAGCTCGGCAGTGACATATATGCCTTACCAGCCACATGCTCAATCTTTATGTCTCCATCCAATTTTGATTCAATATAATTAATTGAATTTTGCACACGAAGATAATAATTTAAAGAAGAGATCGTATTCATAATCCATATTATAGACAGGACATTTTTTTTGTTTTGATATTTCTTATCAAATATTCTTGAAAATTACAAAAAAAGACACCTTCAAAAAAAGGTGCCTTCTCGACTCATTTGTGAAAACTGTTTTCAGTGGTTGAATGACTTATTTGCCACTTTCCACCGGGTAACCGGCATTCTGCCAGGCTTGAAAACTACCTAAAATCGGTGTTACATTGGTAAAACCACGTTCGATCAGGAACTGTGCCACACGGGCACTGGTTTGTTCAGCCGGTCAGGTGCAGTAAGTGATAATCCAATCCTGCGAATTGAGTTCGGTCAGACGGTTTACCATTTCCACTTCCGGGATGGAAAGGGCTCCACTGATATGTTCGGTTTCATATTCACTCAAGCTGCGAACATCTACAAATACAGCTGTTCCCTGATCATAAGCGGATTTGGCATCCACCAGGCTGACCCTGGGTATTTCTGGATAGGGAATATCTGCTGCTTGAGCCGGGACGCTGGTTCTGGTCACTTGAACCACGGTTGGGTTTTTATTTCCCTGGGTTAGAAGAACGCCCAATGCGACTGCCAGCATAATAACGCCAAGTGCAATGACACTCAATGACGCATTAAGCTGAGAGGTTTTTTTAGTTTTCTTTTTTGCCATAAATTCGCCTTCCAAATTATTTATTTTTTAGAATACATTAAATCTGGTTGGTAAAAAATCTTTGTATACCCACTGACAATTTGCGTCGGTTAAATCAAGAGTTTCTCAGTATTTTTATAATAAAGATGAGATGACCTTTTCAAAAGATCAAGATAATCAATATTCCGATCACCACAACCGCCAGGACCCACAACCACCATGGAATTTTGATAGTTTTTTCTTCTATCGCCGGTCGTTCCGGTCGTGTCACCAACTCCCGTTTGCAGTAATAACAAAAAATAGCTTCCTGAGGCAATTCTTTTCCACAATATCGACACTTTTTTGATTCTGAATCGGTTTCCATTTGAATATTGTATCAGAAGAAATTTGAAAATATCGATAAACATATTCCGATAACTTTTGGTTTGGTCGTTGTGTTTTAAAAAGCCGTCATAAATAATTGACATAAACCGGTTTTCCACCAGTATTATGTTCGTTTGTGCTATTATTAAAACAAGTTGTTGGTTATCAATCAAGAAGGAGGTGTTCATGGAAAAACCAGTCGATGGTTGTGTAAAACCATCCAAGGGACCAATTTTAGAAGAAACAACTATGACGTCAGCACCGACCGCAAACACAGGAAAGGAGATTCCAAAAATGTTAGCACGTGTTGGAAAACCAGCTCCCGATTTCGAATTAAGTGCATTTTTTGAGGGGGGCTTTAAGAATATAAGACTATCCGATTCAAAAGGAAAGTGGATTGTTATCTGTTTCTACCCAGGTGATTTCACCTTTGTCTGACCGACTGAATTATCGGCAGTTGCCGTTAAATATCCAGAATTTAAAGAATTAGGTGTTGAGTTTTTTGCTATCAGCACGGATAGTCGGTTTAGTCATAAGATTTGGCAGGAAGAAGAACTGTCAAAAATGGTGGCAGGTGGCGTTCCTTTCCCGTTGCTGTCTGACCAAGGTGGGCGTGTAGGTACAGCATATGGGGTTTATGATGAAGATGCGGGCGTAGACATTCGCGGACGCTTCCTTATTGATCCTGATTTTGTTATTCGTGCAATGGAAGTCATGACTCCAGAAGTTGGGAGAAATGTAACAGAATTAATCCGCCAAGTAAAAGCCTTTCAACTCGTTCGAAAAGAAGGTGTTGTCGCCCCCGCAGGGTGGCAACCAGGAAAACCAACTCTTACCCCCAGCCCTGAATTAGCCGGGAAGGTTTGGAAGGTTTGGAGCGTAGATAACGCTTTTTAATATTCCCCAACCAACAACAAACAAGAATCAGAACAGGCTATGCATCATGTATAGCCTGTTTTTGATAAAAACATTCATCCTCTATCACATGACAAGTAATATCATTCTTTTGCATCAGAAGATCAGGTTTTCCTTTCTGAAAACATTGGAATAGAATTATTTTCTACAACAGGATATCCTATCAAAAAACACCACGGATTACTGGGATATTTCGTTTAATCCAAATTGGGCATCAAAAGCGATCATGTTTGTGATTTGGTTTGTGCCAACGACCGAATAAGTCAAGTGTTGTTTTGGATCTTCTCCGACGGATACATTGACCACTTCTTCGGGTTTGACTTCGCTGCTAAAGTTGATCTGTAACCAATTCAGCTTTCTTCCGCGAATTTGGTCAATTGGAAAGCTGTCAAAAATCCAGTCCACATAGTGTGTGTTATTGACATGTCCCATTAAATCCAAACTGGAGTAGCGAGCCTTATAAGTATTCATCTCCTGCATCTCCCCGGGATGAACCATTTTTTCAAGGGAATCATCCAGTGCGGACAACCCTTCATTGTCGGGTAGAATGTTTGGTAATTGATCCAGCTTTACAAAATGGCGTGTCTTCGTGTTAATGACTAACCACGCGCTTGTCGCCAGGGCAAAAATCTGGCCATCTTCACCACTCATCGAATAATCTCGCATCCCAAAAATCTTTTGCTGAATTCCTTTTGGCCAGGTCTTTACCACAACCTTTGTCCCACCCCCTGGAAAATGAAAGAACTTTATTTTATTACGGGCCAAAACCCAGGCCAGATCATATTGCTGCAAGGTGAAGAAATCTGTTTTCAAAACAGCAGCATGATGAACTGTCGCTTCCTCCATCGCCCGGAAAAAAGCTGCGGGTTTCCAGACTCCTTGAAAATCAGTTTCATAGGTTCGCACTTCGATGATCTCTTGCCAGACGGAATGACGATCCATGTTTACACCTCTGATCCATTTTAACACGAGATTGATTCCAAATCCTTCCGCATTACGATTTCACTAACAAACAAGGGAATCCGAAAAAGGATTGATTTTCCATGAAGCCTGTCTAATAAACATATTTTTGAAAAAACTTAAAAGCCAGATTCTTTATTGGAAGGTTAAATAATGGAAAGAGATCGGGCACAATATTTGCAACTATCTCTTTACCGTCATCAATTTTTTAAATATTTCCGAAAGCAAAGATAAAAAATTAAAGTTCTATGAATAAGTTGATGAAGGGGATTGAATAATCAGGAACAAATTTCTAGGGTTATAATCTATATAGTGCCAATCGTAAGTGGAGGATGATTATGCAGGTCTTTTTAGTTTTCGCTTTACTGATATCCCTTTTTGCAGTTGTTTTCGCTGTCCAAAATACAGCAATAGTAACTGTATCTTTTTTAATGTGGGATTTTAATAATTCACTTGCTGTGGTGATTTTATTAACCGTCTTCACTGGCGTACTCATTAGTATCCTCATGTCTCTTCCTGGTTGGATTAAAAATCGGGTCTACCAGATGAATTTACGGAAGAAAAACAAAGATTTGGAAACAAAATTAAGCAAACAGGATGAAACATTACAGGCAACGATACAGGAATTGGAATTGGTAAAAGCTCAGGCAGCCCAAGCAGCTGTAACGGCAGCAAATGCTGCTGCATCTGCAGTCGCTGCACAAAGCACGCCAGCTCCAGTGGCGACAGTCCCTCCCTCACCCGTACCAGTATCCACTCCGACGTACAATCCAATGCCAACCCAGCCTGTTGATGATATGCCAGAACCAGGCCTGGACGATCTGTTTACCGAAGAACCTGTGGTATCATCGGAAGAACCGGTTAAAAAACCAAAATTTCCAGGAATTGACCGAATCTTAAACAGATAAGGATTGAAGCAAGCATGGCCTTGGAACCAGGTTTAGTTGGCGAGTTAGAAATTATTGTCAGTGAAAAAGATACAGCAGCCGCGATTGGGGAACAATTCGGGTTACCTGCAGTCTTAAGCACGCCCCAAATTGTAAATCTAATGGAGACAGCTGCTTACACTGCCATGGCTCCCTATTTAAAGGAAGGCCAAAGTAGTGTTGGTGCCAGTATCAATATCAAACATTTAGCAGCCACCCCCATTGGAATGAAAGTTCGCTTTCGAGCTGAAGTGACTGCTGTGGAAGGACGCCGGTTAACCTTTAAAGTGGAAGCCTGGGATGAGGTCGAAAAGGTAGCCGAAGGAGAACATGGCCGCTTTATCATCGACATAAAGCGCTTTAATGACAATTTCCAGAAAAAGATAAAATCAGCCTGAAAATGTAAAATTTCACATCAATTACATGTCAAAAGTCTCCTTTCTAAACAAAAAGGAGACTTTTTTTCTTAAAAACCGACTCTTGAAACAAGTGGGGATTGCATGCTAATTCCTATACTTTAGTATAGGTTTAAAAATTCTATTTGTCCCCTGGACGGACGACAAAAGAAAAGCTCAACCGTATACTAGATTTATATGACTGTGTCTATTCTTAAAAATTTTAAGCCTAGAGAGAAAGGAATAAAAAATGGACTTTCGTTTAACTGAAGAACAAGAACTTTTAGTCAATAGTCTGAAAGAATTATGCCAGAGGGAAATTCCTGATAGCGTAATAGCTGAATTAGATGAAAAACATGAATACCCGCACAAACAATGGCAAATATTAGCCGACAATGGCTACACCGGATTAGGAATTGGTGAAGCATACGGTGGTACCCCCACAGATGTGATGACTCAATGTCTGGTTGCAGATACATTGGGAAAATATGCCTTCCCCCTGAGTGTCATTTACGGTTTGGGTGTAATTTGTATCAAAGACATTGAAGATTTCGGTACCGAAGAACAAAAGCAGGAAGTTTTAGGCGGGATCGTTCGTGGTGATCCCCCTGTCGCACTTGGTATTAGTGAACCACAAGCAGCTTCCGACGCCTCCGGTCTCAAGACCACAGCAACATTTGATGGCGATGATGTCATTTTCAATGGCCAGAAAATTTACTGTACCATTTCAAGCATTGCCAAATACATCCTGCTCATGACCCGTGATCCTCAAATTGAGAATCCATACAAAGCCATGTCCATGTGGTTAGTCCCCACCAATACCCCTGGTATACGCATCAACAACCTGCCAAAAGTAGGCTGGTGGTCAGTTCCTACCTGTGAAGTCTTCATTGAGAATGCACGCGTCCCCAAGACAGCTTTAGTCGGTAAGATGAACAATGGCTGGCTTCAATTAATGAAAAACTTCGAAATCGAACGTGTCGTTCTGGCCGCTTCTGTAGTTGGTGCTGCTGAAGCTGCTTTCGAAGATGCTGCCCGCTATGCAAACAGCCGCGTTCAATTCGGAAAACCGATTGGTTCCTATCAACTGATTCAAAAGAAACTGGTCGACATGGCAATCAAAGTCGAAAATATGCGCAACTACTACTCCAAGATGGCTTGGAGAATGGACAACAAACTTCCAGTACGTCACGAACATGCCATGTCCAAACTCTACATTGCTCAATCTGCTTTTGAAGTCACTGACGATGCAATGCAGGTTCTTGGTGGAATGGGCTACATGATGGCTGCCCGAGTCCAACGCTTATGGCGTGATGTTCGTGTCATGCGCATTGGTGGTGGCACTGACGAGATTATGTACAACATCGCTGGTCCACAACTCTTAAACCTCTATAAGTAATATCCAAAAAGATATCGTTCGTTTGAACGATATCTTTTTAACATTGGTTTGTAAAAAATTTCACAAAATAATTGACAGGAGAGTATTAAATGGCAAATACAAATGATGTCCCAAAGTTTGGTCCCCTAACAGGCGTAAAAGTCCTTAGTTCCGGATCCGTCGTTGCTTCTCCGTTCTCAGCCATGTTATTTGCTGAAGCCGGCGCTACCGTTATCCACGCTGAAAGTGCTGCAGCTCCCGATACCTGCCGTGCAATTCAATATGCCTGGAACCAGGAACACCGAAATGAACTGGCATTGGCAATTAATTTCCCCACTGACGAAGGCAAAGAAGTATTCTTCAAATTAATCAAATGGGCTGATATCTGGTTTGAATCCTCCAAAGGCGGCACGTATGCAAAATGGGGATTAACTGATGAGCTCATCCTCGAAGCGAACCCCAAAATCGTTATTGTGCATGTTTCTGGTTTTGGTCAAAAAGGCGATCCGGCCTATGTCAATCGCGCCTCTTATGATGCCATTGGTCAGGCATTTGGCGGATATATGGCCATTAATGGTTTCCCGGAACCCAACCCACCTATGCGTGCCAATCCCTACACCTGTGATTACATCACCGCTTTGAATGGTGCCTGGGCAGCCTTAGCGGCTTATAACCATGCCAAAGAGACCGGTAAAGGGGAAGTTATCGATATTGCACAGTTCGAAGTCATGATGAAGATCCAACTCCACTATCCTATGACCTTCTTCCAGGAAGGCAAACTCCTCAAACGTAATGGTAATGCCGACCCGAAATTTGCTGGTTATAGCGTATACAAATGTAAAGACGGTAATTATGTCTTCATTGGTATGGTTGGTGGCGGACCACTGAAAAAGGGCTTGAAGTTAATCGGTCTCACTGGCGATCCCGATTTCCCGGATGGGATGCAACTGGCATTACAGGGTACGCCTGCCGGTGTTAAACTCGAGGCAGGAATTGAAGCTTTTTGTGCGGCACATGATGCAGAAGAAGTTGACAAGATTTTCATGGAAAATGGCGTCCCTTGCAGCACAATTTACACAGTTGAACTGGCAGAGAAAAACAGCCACTATCAGGCACGTGAAGTCTTTGCGGAATGGGAAGATCCCCAATACGGAAAAGTCAAAGGCGTCAACATTCTGCCGAAATTCGAAAAAACTCCTGGCCAAATCTGGAGAGGTGCTCCGCTTTACGGTCAGGACAACAGTGATGTCCTCAAAGAATTCGGATACTCCCAGGCTGAAATCGATGCCATGTACGAAAAGGGTGTATTACGCGCCGGTAAAGGTTGCCACTAATCTTTAAATTTGCCTTTATCAATTACTGGTCAATCTTTTTCTTTTAGATTCAGGGGAATTGACCCATAACAACGCCACCCGAAGGACAGTCAGATTGAGTTCTTCGGGTGGTATTTAGAAGAAACAAATTATTCAATTAATCAAAGGAACATGAGAT